>DATJHJ010000039.1:0-14799 GCA_035494015.1 Acidimicrobiales bacterium | reverse complement strand
GGCAGGTCGAGGGCCATGCCGTTGCGCAGGTCGTTCGTAGAGACGTTCATGATGCAGTGACGTTCACAGAACCGCGAGCTCCTTGGGGGCGTTGGTGAGGACGGTGCAGCCCTCGTCGGTGACTACCACGGTGTCCTCGATGCGGACCCCGCCGTGCTCGGGAAGGTAGACCCCGGGCTCGACGGTCACGACGTGGCCGGCTACCAGGGTATCGGTCGAGGCCGAGGACACCCGGGGGTCCTCGTGGATCTCCAGGCCGACGCCGTGCCCGGTGCTGTGCAGGAAGGCGTCGGCCCAGCCCGCCTCGGCGATGACGTTCCTGCAGATCTCGTCGACGCCCTTGCCTTCCACACCGGCCCGCACCGCGGCCACGCCGGCCCGCTGGCTCTCGGCCACGACCTCGACCATCCGCCGGGCGGTGGCCGACGACGGCTCGCCCACGCAGAAGGTGCGGGTCATGTCCGAGCAGTAGCCGTCGACGATGGCCCCGAAGTCGACCACGACCAGCTCGCCCCGCTCGATCCGCCGCCCGCTGGGGCGATGGTGGGGCTTGGCCCCGTTCGGCCCGGAGGCCACGATGGTGTCGAAGCTCGGGGCCGACGCCCCGCCCTTGCGCATCTCGAAGTCCAGCTCCAGGGCGAACTGCTCCTCCGTCGGCCCCTCGGCCAGGCGGTGGCGGACAGCCGCCAGGGCGGCATCGGCGACGGCGGCCGCCTCGGCCATGCGCTCGACCTCGCCGGCGTCCTTGACCTTGCGGAGCTCCTCGACCAACCCCTCGGTGGGCACCAGCTCGGCGTCCGGGAACCACTCGCCGTCGAACTTGCGCTGCTGGGCCCACGTGACCGCCGCCGCTTCGAGGCCGAGGCGCGCGATGCCCGCCGCCGCCTCCTGCACCAGCTCCTTCTGCCTGCCGCCGGTCAGGCCGACCTCGATGCGGGCCTCGATGCCGGCGCCGGCCAGCTCCAGTGCCGACTGGTCCCGGTAGCGGCCGTCGGTGACGAAGAGCAGGTCGTCGGGGCGGACGAGGAGCAGGGCGGCCGACCCGGTGAAGGCGGTCAGGTAGCGGATGTTCACCAGGTGGGTGACAAGCAGGGCGTCGCAGCCGGCCTCGTGGAACCGGTCTCGAAGGCGGGGGACGCGGCCGGCCACGTCCATAGGAGTTCTCATGCCAGCAAGCGTGCCACGGCCTCGACGGCAAGCTCGTAGCCGAGGCCGCCGAAGCCCATGATGACCCCCGTTGCCACCGGCGAGATCACCGACGTGTGCCGCCACGGCTCCCGGGCCGAGGTGTTCGAGAGGTGGAGCTCGACGACCGGCCCGTCGAACGCGGCCAGGGCGTCGTGCAGCGACCAGGAGTAATGGGTGAGGGCGGCGGCGTTGACGATGATGGCGCCGACCCGCCCCCGAGCCCCGTGCACGGCCTCCACCAGCCCGCCCTCGTGGTTCGACTGGACGTGCTCCAGCGTCAGGTCCCGCGACTCGGCGGCGGCTGCGGCCCGGGCCACGTGTTCGTCCAGCGTGGCCGCGCCGTAGATCTCGGGCTGGCGGATGCCGAGCAGGTCCAGGTTGGGCCCCGACAAGAGCAGGACCGTCGCGGCCCCGCCGGACCGGCCTCCCGGGCGGCTCACGATCGCTCCCGCAGGGTGGCCTCGACCACGTCCGGCGGCACCCCGGCCACCACCTCGACGCCCCGGGGACCGTCGAGTACGAACGTCAGCCCGTCGACCGCCTTCTTGTCCCGGGCCATGAGGGTGACCAGCTCGGCCGGGTCGTGACCGGCCGGCACGGTGGCCGGCAACCCGTAGCCGGCGACCACCCGCTCATGCTCGGCGACAGTGCCGTCGTCGACCCGGCCCAGGCGGCGGGCCAGGCGGGCGGCGAAGACGAGGCCGATGGCGACAGCCTCGCCGTGGCGCAGGTCGTAGTGGCCGGCCGTCTCCAGGGCGTGGGCCAGGGTATGGCCGTAGTTCAGGAGGGCCCGGCGGCCGGTGGTCTCCCGCTCGTCGGCGGCGATGTGCTCGGCCTTGCACCGCACGCAGGCCGCCACCGCCTCGTCGAGGGGCAGGTCGGGAAGGTCGTGGACGCCCAGGAAGGCGTACTTGGCCATCTCCCCCAGCCCGCTGCGGTACTCCCGGGGCGGCAGGGTGGCCAGCACGTCGACGTCGCACAGGACGGCGGACGGCTGCCAGAACGCCCCCACCAGGTTCTTGCCCTCGGGCAGGTTCACGCCGGTCTTGCCGCCGATGGCGGCGTCGACCTGGCCGAGCAGGGTGGTCGGCACGTGGACCACGGCCACCCCCCGGTGGTACACCGCCGCCGCGAACCCGGCCGCGTCGGTCACCACCCCCCCGCCGACGGCCACC
This sequence comes from Acidimicrobiales bacterium, assembly GCA_035494015.1. GTDB lineage: Bacteria > Actinomycetota > Acidimicrobiia > Acidimicrobiales > AC-14 > CADCTB01. Next base: position 12,436 of record DATJHJ010000039.1, on the reverse strand, counting down.
ACCACGTCGGCCCGGGTCAGCCCCCAGCGGGCCCAGGCCCGGCACAGCTCCTCGACCGTCTCCAGGCATTTGGCTTCCTCGCCCTCGGGCATGAGGAAGGTGCGCTGCTCGACCCCGGCGTCGACCACCACGTCGACCCCCGGCTGGGTTACCACCGCGGCCCGGTGGGCGCCGACGGGCAGGACCTCGAGCAGCCGGTGGCGGGCCCCCGGGCCGACCAGCACGTCGTAGCCCCGGCCGCCGCCCAGCGGGACAGGAACCGTGATCACTGCGTCCTCCCACCCGCCCCGTGCTCCAACGCCGCCTCCACGCACGCCGCCACCTGCTCGGCGGTCAGGTCGTCGACATCGACGACCACGTCCGCCACCTCCTCGTAGTACGGGCGGCGGGCGGCGTCGAGGCGGGCGAGCACCCCGGCGGGGTCCTGGTCGAGCAGCGGCCGGTGGGCCGACGAGCCCACCCGCTCGGCCAGGGTCTCGGGGCGGGCCCGCAGCCAGACGACCGGGTGGTGCAGCTCCATCAGCCGGCGGTTCTGCGGGTCCAGGACGGTGCCCCCGGCGGCGGCAATGACGCGCGGGCGGGTGGAGGCCAGGGCGTCGGCCAGCACCTGGGCCTCCAGCCGGCGGAAGGCGGGCTCGCCGTCGGTGCGCCAGATCTCGGCCACCGTGCGCCCGGTGATGGCCTCGATCTGCTTGTCGCTGTCGAAGAACTCCCAGCCCCGGCGCTCGGCCAGGCGGCGGCCGACGCTGCTCTTGCCCGCCGCCATCATCCCGACCAGGACGATGGAGCCGTCCTGGTCACCCAAGGGAGGCCACGAAGGCGTCGCGGTTGCGCACCACCTCGGCCACCGAGTCGCCGCCGAACTTGCGCAGCGCCTCCCCGGCCAGGACCAGGGCGACCATGGTCTCGGCCACCACCCCGGCGGCGGGCACCGCGGTCACGTCGGTGCGCTCCTTGAACGAGACCGTCGACTCCTTGGTCACGGTGTCGACGGTCTTGAGCACCGGGCGGTTCAGGGTCGACAGCGGCTTCATGGCCGCCCGCAGCACGATCAGGCCGCCGGTCGACATGCCGCCCTCTATCCCGCCGGCCCGGGTCGTCTCCCGGACGTAGGCCTGCTCGGCCTCGTCGAAGAGGATCTCGTCATGGGCCTCCGAGCCCCGGCGGCCGGCCGAGTCGAACCCCTCGCCGAACCCCACGCCCTTCACCGCCTGGATGCTGCAGACGGCCTGGGCCAGCAGGCCGTCGAGCCGGCGGTCCCAGTGGACGTGGCTGCCCAGGCCGACCGGGACGCCGTAGGCCAGCACCTCGACGACGCCGCCGAGGGAGTCCCCGGCTTTGGCTGCGGCCCGGATCTCCTCGATCATGGCCGCCTCGGCGTCGGGGTCGAAGCAGCGCACCTCGGAGCCGTCGACCACCTCCAGCTCGGCGGGGTTCGGCCGGACCGTCGACTTGGCCACCACCGGGCCGAGCTGGACCACGTGGGACAGCACCGAGATACCGAGCCGGGCCAGCAGCGCCTTGGCGCACGCGCCCGCCGCCACCCGGGCCGCCGTCTCCCGGGCCGAGGCCCGCTCCAGGATGTCCCGGGCGTCGGTCAGGCCGTACTTCTGCATGCCGGCCAGGTCGGCGTGGCCGGGGCGGGGCCGGGTGAGGGGCTTCTCGGTGGCCCCGGGCGCAGGGTCCATCTCCTTGGTCCACTTCGGCCACTCGGTGTTGGCGATCTCGATGGCCACCGGCGACCCGAGGGTGCGGCCGTGGCGCACGCCGCCCACCAGGGTCAGCTCGTCCTGCTCGAAGCGCATACGGGGCCCGCGGCCGAAGCCCAGCCGGCGCCGGGCCAGCTCGGTGCCGATCTCCTCCACCGTGATCGGCAGGCCGGCCGGCAGCCCGTCGACGACCACGACAAGGGCCTTGCCGTGGGACTCGCCGGCGGTCAGGTAACGGAGCATGGGGGCAAATCTACCGGGGCGCGGTGGCCCGACCCCCGGTTAACCGCCCAGCCACCAGCGCATGATGGGCTGGCCGGCGAAGACGGCGATGGCCGAGCCGGCGGCCAGGAACGGCCCGAAGGCGATGTGGTCCTGGAGCGAGCGCAGCCGCAGGATGGCCAGGATCAGGCCGGCGGCACAGATGAGCAGGATCCCGAGGAACAGCCCGGTGACCACGTGGCCGAGGCTGATCCAGCCCAGGAACAGCCCGAGGACGAAGGAGAGGCGGACGTCGCCGAAGCCCATCCCGGCGGGCGAGATGAGGTGGACGACCAGCAGGGCGACCCAGGCCAGGCTGGCCCCCAGGAGGGCATGTCCGAACCGGTCCCACTGGTGACCGGCCAGGGCGGCCAGGGCGAGGAGCGGGATGGCGGCGAAGATCGTCGGGTAGACGATGCGGTTCGGGATGATCTGGAGCTGGAAGTCGATGACGGTGATCGCCACCAGGGCGACGAAGAAGACGAGGTAGGCGGGGACGACCCAGTCGGCTCGGAACCGCAGGACCGTCCCGGCGAACAGGGCGGCGGTGGCCAGCACGACCAGGGCGTGCCGGCGACCACGGATCAAGGCGCCCGGGGCGGGCAGGGGCCACAGCGGCTGCTTCTCGGGGACCCGGTCGATCAGGAGGTTGGCGAACATCCCGGCGGGCACGCCGAGGAGCCCGACGAGCACGGCGGCGATGCCGATCATGCGCCGAGCACGGCGGCAATGCCGATCATGCGCCGAGGGCGTGGAGGGCGGCCCGTCGCATCACGGCGAGGGGTGCGGACCGGCCGGTCCACAGCTCGAAGGCCAGGGCGCCCTGGTGCACGAGCATGCCGAGCCCGCCGGCCACCCGGGCGCCCGAGGCGCCGGCCGCCCGCAGCAGCGGGGTCACGGCCGGGTTGGGCACCAGGTCGACGACGAGCTGGCCCGGTCGGAGGGCGGCGGGATCCAAAGGCAGGGCGCCGGCATCGCCGCCCGCGCCGGCCAGCCCGAGCGGCGTGGCGTTCACGACCAGGTCGACCTTGGCCACGTCGGCGGGAACACCCACCCGCCCCCGGGGCCCGGCCAGGGCCGCCGCCTCCTCGGCCCGTCGGGGGGAGCGGTTGAGCACGACCACGTCGGCCGCGCCCGCCCCGGCCAGGGCGTGGACCACGGCCCGGGCCGCGCCGCCCGCGCCCACCACGAGGCAGGGGCGGCCGGCGGGGTCGAACCCCTCGTCGGACAACGAGGCGAGGAAGCCACCCACGTCGGTGTTCTCGCCCCGCAGCCGGCCGTCGCCCAGGGGAACCACGGTGTTGACCGCGCCGACGGCGGCGCTGGCCTCGGACGTCTCGTCCACCTCGCCCAGCACGGCCGCCTTGTGGGGGATGGTCACCGACAACCCGCCGAACCCGAAAGCCCGCATGCCGGCGATGGCGGCGGCCACCTCGCTCGGGGCCACCTCGAGGGCGACGTAGACCCAGTCGAGCTCGAGCTCGTCGAAGGCGGCGTTGTGCATGGCGGGCGACAGGGAGTGGCGGACCGGTGAGCCGATGACCGCGGCCAGCCGGGTCGCCCCGCCGGGCTCGTGCCTCAGCAGAGACCCTTGGACTGGCACACGGCGACGTCCTTCAGGAACTGGTTGTAGTTGGCCGTGAACGACGACGCCCCGCTGGTGTCGGTGGTCACGAAGTACAGCCAGTCCCCCGCCGCCGGCGCCGCCGCCCCCTCCAGCGACTTGCGCCCGGGTTGGGAGATGGGACCGGGCGGCAGGCCGGGGGCGATGAAGGTGTTGTACGGCGAGTTGATCTTGCGGTCGTCGAGGGTCACGTTCGACTTGCCGTCCTTGCCGATGGCGTAGAGGACGGTCGAGTCCATCTGCAGCTGCATCTTGGCGTCGAGCCGGTTGTAGATGACCCGGGCCACCTTGCTCCGGTCGGCGTCGATCAGCGCCTCCCGTTCCACGATGGAGGCCACGATGATGACCTGGTAGGGCGTGACGTGGTTGCGGGCCGCGGCGCCGCTGACGTCGAGCTGCCCGGCCAGCTGGTCGAAGGCGTCGACCATCTTCTTGAGCACCGCGGTCTCGTCGTCCGTCTTGGCCACGAAGTAGGTCTCGGGGAGGATGAACCCCTCCAGGCTGGCGCCGGGAGGCTGGTACTGCGACCGCACGGTGCCGCTCTTGGCCACCTCGAGGAACTTGTCGGCCGACCGCCCGGGCAGCTGATCGCCGACCAGCTGGGCGATCTTGGCCAGGGTCAGGCCCTCGGGGATGGTGATCTTGTCGTCCTCGGCCTTGGCCGCACCGGCTTCGAGGGTCTTGGAGACCTTGCTCAGGTCCGAGTGCTTCTCCAGGGTGTAGGTGCCGGCCTCGATGGAGCCGAGCCCGGTGAGCTTGGCGTAGTACTTGAAGATCTGGGCGCTGGAGATGATGCCCTCGCGCTGCAGGAGGGCGGCGATGTCCGAGGTCGACATGCCCTTGTCGACCGTCACCACCACCTTCGGGCCCGCGTTGCCGGGGGGGTTGATCTGGTGTTCCAGCCACAGGACCGAGGACCCGGCCACCACGAGGAAGGTCAGGACCAGGGCCAGGAGGACGAAGGGCCACCGCCGCCCGTGCTCCTCGTACTCGTACTGGAACTGGTCGGGTTGGAGGTCCACGCTCACTTGCGACCGTCCAACCAGGACTGGAGGAGGATGGCAGCGGCGGTCGAGTCGACGGCGCCGGCCTGGCGGGCCGCCCGGCTGCGGCGGCGACCGGTGACGCCGGCGGCGGCCAGCGACCGGTTGGCGGTGACGCTCGTCAGCCGCTCGTCCTGCAGCTCGACGGGGACGGCGAGGAGCTGGCGCAGGGCGGCCGCTTCCGCGCTCGCCGCCGTCGCCGCCGGCCCGACGGTGCCGTCCATCGACAGCGGCAGGCCCACGACCACCGCCTCCGCCCCTACCTCGGCGACCACCTCGGCCACCCGCTTCCGGTCGACCTCCGGGTCGCCGGACCGTTCGATGACGCTGTACGGCGTTGCCATGATCCCCCCCGAATCGCTGACTGCAACTCCGATCCGCCGCGTTCCCAGATCCAGCCCGACCGCTCTCATTCGCCCTGGGCCGCCCGCCGGGCCTGGTCCAGCGCCTCGTCGAGCCGGCTGGCGTCGCGTCCGCCGGCGATGGCGACATCGGGACTGCGCCCGCCGCCGCCCCCCACCGTCCGGGCGGCGTCGGCGATGAGCTTGGACGCGTCCAGCCCGCTGTCCTTGGCCACCGCGGCGACCAGCGACACCCCGCCGCCCTCCGGCACGCCACCCAGGACGGCGGCGCGCATCCCCGGCTGGTCGCGCACGGCCAGGGCCAGATCCTTGAGCTCGTCGCGCGTCGTCCCGTCGACGCGGGCGACCACCACGCCGTCGAGCGCAGTGGCGGCCAGCTCCCGGGCCCGGCCGCCGGCCCCCTGGCGGCGCAGGGCCTTGATCTCGTCGGCCAGGCTGCGCTGGTCCTCCAGCAGGCGCTGGACGCGGTCGGGCACCTCGGGCGGGGCCACCCGCAGCAGGGTGGCGGTGCGGCCGAGCGTATGGCTCTCTTCCCGGATGCGCTCGAAGCTGGCCGTGCCGGTGACGGCCTCGATCCGGCGCAGGTTGGCCCCGATCGAGCTCTCGGACACGATCTTGATCGGCCCGATGGTGCCCAGGGCGTGGACGTGCGTCCCGCCGCACAGCTCGACCGAGCGGGGGCCGGCCTCGACCACCCGCACGACGTCGCCGTACTTCTCGCCGAAGAAGGCGATGGCCCCCAGGCGCTCGGCCTCGGCCTTGGACATCTCCCGGGCCCGGACCGGGTCGTTGGCCAGCACCTGGCCGTTGGCCAGGGCCTCGACCTGCTCCAGCTGCTCGGGGCGCACCGCTTCGTAGTGGCTGAAGTCGAACCGCAGCCGGTCCGGGGCCACCAGCGACCCGGCCTGCTTGACGTGGCTCCCCAGCACCTCGCGCAGCGCCCAGTGCAGGAGGTGGGTCCCAGTGTGGTTGCGGCGGATGGCTTCCCGGCGGCCGGCGTCCACCGTGGCCGTGACCTGCTGGCCGGCGATGATCTCGCCCTCGACCATGCGCACGCTGTGCCGGTGCAGGCCGGGCAGGGCGTAGGTGGTGTCGAGCACCTCGGCCCGGCCCGTCGGGCTGGTGATCGTGCCGGTGTCGCCCACCTGGCCCCCGGCCTCGGCGTAGAACGGGGTGCGGTCGAGGAAGATCTCGTCGCCGACGACGGCGCGGACCGTGGCCGCGCTCTCCTGTTCGTGGTAGCCGGTGAAGGTGTCCGGCCCGTGCTCGTCCAGAAGGGACCGGTAGGCGTCGGTGGCCCGGGCCGGGCCGGCGGCCCGGGCCGAGACCCGGCCCCGGCGCTGCTGGGCCTCCATCTCGGCATTGAAGCCGGCGATGTCGACGGCCACCCCGCGCTCGGCCGCCACCTCGAGGGTCAGCTCCAGGGGGAAGCCGTAGGTGTCGTGGAGGCGGAAGGCCACCGCACCGGGCAGCGTCCCCTGGGACCGGGACAGCTGCTCGTCGAGCAGGGCCATGCCCGCCCGCAGGGTGCGGTGGAAGCGCTCCTCCTCCCGGGCGGCCACGCCGGCGATGTGGTCGCGGGCGCCGACCAGCTCCGGGTAGGTCGGTCCCATGACCTCGACCACGGCGCCGACCATGGCGGCCAGGACGGGGCCCTCGACGCCGAGGGTGAACGCGTGGCGGACGGCCCGGCGCAGGATGCGCCGCAGGACGTAGCCCCGGTCCTCGTTGGAGGGGGTCTGCCCGTCGGCGACGAGAAAGGTGACGGTGCGGGCGTGGTCGGCCAGCACCCGCAGGCTGACGTCGGCGTCGTGATCCTGGCCGTACGCCCGGCCGGTGGCCTGCTCGGCCGCCGCCACCAGGCGGCGCAGCTCGTCGGTGTCGAACACCGAGTTCACACCCTGCAGGACGGTGAGCATGCGCTCCAGGCCGGCCCCGGTGTCGATGATCCGCAGCGGCAGGGGCTCGAGGACCCCGTCGGCCGTGCGGTTGTACTGCATGAAGACCAGGTTCCAGATCTCCCGGTAGCGGTCCTCGGCCCCGTGGGCCGGCCCGCCCGCCTCGCCGTGCTCCTCGCCCCGGTCGTAGTAGATCTCCGAGCACGGACCGCACGGGCCGGTCTCCCCCATCTCCCAGAAGTTGTCCGCCCCCATGGCCTGGATGCGCTCGGCGGGCACGCCCACCTTCTCCCGCCAGATGCCCGCCGCTTCGTCGTCGCTCTCGTGGACCGTCACCCACAGCCGGTCCGGATCCATGCCCAGATCCTCGGTGAGCAGCTGCCAGGCCCACGGGATGATCTGGTCCTTGAAGTAGTCGCCGAAGCTGAAGTTGCCCAGCATCTCGAAGAACGTGCAGTGACCCCATGTCACCCCGACGTTGGCGATGTCGTCGTGCTTGCCCTTCACCCGCAGGCACTTCTGGACCGAGGTGGCCCGGGGTGGCTTGGGCGGCGGCTCCTCGCCCAGGATGACGGGGAGGAACTGGTTCATCCCCGCGTTGGCGAACATGGGCGCCGCCGGGTGGTGGGGGATGAGGCCCATCGACGGGACCAGGGTGTGCCCGCGGTCGACGAAGAAGCCGGTGAAGGCGCGGCGAAGCTCGGCGGCTTTCAGGTTGCGGGCGTCCATGGCGGTGGAGGCCAGACTACCGAGCCGCGGCGCCGCCGTTCAGTTCGATTGCCCGGCCCGGCGGCCGCGGCCCCATCGCCGCCCGCAGCTCGGCCTCCCGCTCCCGCATGGCCGTCCGCCCCTCGTCGAGGGCGGCCCGGACCTCGGCCCCTATCGACCGGGCCCCGTTGCGTACGTCCTGGCTCACCCGCTCGGGCATGAACCGGTCGACCGTGCGGCGCAGGGCCCGCATGAGCCGGAACGAGGTGCCGAACCCCACGGCCAGGCCCACCGTCAGCCAGAACAGTCGCTTGAACATCCGTGTCGTCGCCGGCGGCTCAGGCCGCTTTACGGAGCCGGCGCAGGGCTTTCGAGGTCCCGGCGAACCAGGCGGCCAGCTTGACCATGGGGTTGGAAAAGGCGGCCAGGGCCAGGCGGGAGGCCGAGTCCATCGTCCCCGAGATCGACTGGGCGCTCTCGAGCACCCGCTCGACGTGGATCAGGTCCCCGTTGGCCTGGCGCACCGCTGTGTGGACGTCGTTCAGCAGGGGCACGCTGGTGCGCCGCAGATCCTCCACCGCCACGCGCGTGGTCTTCAGGGTGCGCATGGCGGACCCCATCAGGAACAGGGCGCCCACCACGAGCATGGCGAAGGCGATGGCGGCGATCATGGCCGCCACCTGTCCGGGGCTCACGTCGCCGTCTCCGGCGTGTTCCCGCTCTCGGCCGCTGGGCCTGGCTCCCGTTCCCGCATGCGCTCGGCGATCTCCCGTTCGAACCCGTGGTCGGACGGCTCGTAGTAGGTCCGACCGGCGACCTCGGGCGGGCGGTAGTCCTGGGGGACCCACCCGCGCGGGTCGTCGTGAGGATACTCGTAGCCGATCCCGTGACCCAGCTTCTTGGCCCCGTAGTAGCCCGAGCTGCGCAGGTGCATGGGGACCTCGCCGGCCGGCCGGTCCTTGACGTCGCCCTGCGCCCGGCCGAGCGCGGCCACCACCCCGTTCGACTTGGGGGCGGTGGCCAGGTGGATCACGGCCTGGGCCAGGTTGAGCTGGGCCTCGGGCAGGCCGACGAACTCGACCGCCCGGGCGGCGGCGTCGGCCACCAGCAGCGACATGGGGTCGGCCATGCCGATGTCCTCCGAGGCCAGGATCACCAGCCGCCGGGCCACGAACCGGGCGTCCTCCCCCGCCTCCAGCATGCGGGCCAGCCAGTACAGGCCCGCGTCGGGGTCGGAGCCCCGCACGCTCTTGATGAAGGCGGAGACGATGTCGTAGTGCTCGTCGCGCTCGTAGCGCAGGGCCCGGGCGTCGAGGGCCGCTTCCGCCTCGGCCAGGGTCACCCGGCCCTTGGCGAGTGCGATGGCCACCTCCAGGGCGTTGAGCGCCACCCGGGCGTCGCCGTCGGCCCGGTCCACCAGATGGTCGAGCGCCGCGTCGTCCGCCTCCGCCCGCTCGTGTTCGAGGCCCCGCCGCAGCAGGGTGCGGACGTCGTCGGGCGACAGGGGGTGCAGCCGGAACAGGCTGGAGCGGGACAGGAGGGGGGCGTTGACCTCGAAGTACGGGTTCTCGGTCGTCGCCCCGATCAGGACGAGCAGCCCTTCCTCGACCGAGGGGAGGAAGGCGTCCTGCTGGGACTTGTTGAACCGGTGGACCTCGTCGAGGAACAGGATCGTCCCCTGCCCCTGCTCCGCCAGTTTCGTCTTGGCCCGGGCCACCACGTCCCGCACGTCCTTCACCCCCGCCGTCACCGCGGAGAGCGTCTCGAACGCCCGGCTGGTCGCCCCGGCGATGAGCTTGGCCAGCGTGGTCTTGCCCGTCCCCGGCGGCCCCCACAGGATCACCGACGACATGCGGTCGGCCTCGATCAGCCGCCGCAGCGGGCCCCCGGGGCCCAGCAGGTGCTCCTGGCCCACCACCTCGTCGAGGCTCGCCGGCCGCATCCGGGCCGCCAGCGGCGCCTGCTTCCGGAGCCGATCGGCCAGCGCGGCCCCGAACAGGTCCTCGGCCACGGCTCGACCCTACGGCGTTTGGCAGATCCGGCGCGCTATGCCGCGCCGGATCTGCCAAACCGGTCCCGGGCAGCCCCGACGGCGTCGAGGATCTGGGCGTCGGAGGAGCGAGACGTGAAACGGAGGAGCATCCACCCGTTTGCGACCAGCAGATTGGCGCGGTACCGATCGTCGTCGAACGCGCTCCGCGTCCGGTGGTGTTCCCAGCCGTCCAGCTCGATGGCCAGCCGCCACCACGGGTAGGCCAAATCGATCCTGAAGGTACGGCCGCCGATGTGGACGCGGTACTGCTGCACCGGGGGTGGAAACCCGTGGGCGACCAGGAGCCGCAGGGCGCGGGTTTCGATGTCGCTGTCGCCCGGGTCGTAGCCCGGGAGCCGCTGGGCGAGAAGCGATTGGACCACGGCTGGCCGCCGTCCCGGGGAGCCAGCCAGGCGGGCAACACAGGTTCGCATCCGGTCGAGGCGGACCAGGCGGCGGCGGAGGGCGTCGTCCAGCATGGAGCCGAGCGGCGCCGGCGCCAGCCGGCCCGACAGGTCGACGAGCGTCCGCTCCGGTGTCGTCACCGGGATCCGTCGATACTGGGTCAGGTCCGCGGTGAACAGGGCCGAGGAACGGTGCCCGCGTACGCCCGCCAGCCCCACCCGGCGGTCCAGCGGCGCCACCACCTCGATCTCGTCCGCGTTCGCTCCCGACATGGTCCACAGGGCGGCCGCGGTGGCGTGCGACGCCCAGGCGGACGGCCCGGACGCCAGTACCGCAGCGGCGATGCTCTGGTCCCACGTGGGCGGCACCCCGGCCCTGGCGTAGACCCCCGGGCGAATCGACCGCCATTCGCCGGAGCGGGTGAGCCAGGTGATCTGATGGGCGCCGAGACCGGCCCGCCGGGCCTGGTCTGCGGTCACGAGGCCGTGCTGAGAGACGGCGATCTTGAACAAGCGCGCTCGGGCTTCCACCGGTACAGGATGCCCGGGGGGTACGACACCGAAGGGTTTGGCAGATCCGGCGCGCTCTGACGCGCCGGATCTGCCAAACCCGGCCTCAGGTCGCGGGTGGCAGGACGCGCAGACCCAGCTCGGCGAGCTGGTGGGCGTCGATCGGGCCGGGGGCGCCGGTGAGGGGGTCGACCCCGGATTGCGTCTTCGGGAAGGCGATCACCTCGCGGATGTTCTCCTCGCCGGCGAGGAGGGCGACGAGGCGGTCGATGCCGAAGGCGAAGCCGGCGTGCGGCGGGGCGCCGTGGCGGAAGGCGTCGAGGAGGAAGCCGAAGCGGGCCTGGGCCTCGGCCGGCTCGATGCCGAGGAACGAGAAGATCCGCTGCTGGACGTCCGGGCGGTGGATACGGACCGAGCCCGAGCCCAGCTCCCAGCCGTTCAGGACCAGGTCGTAGGCCTGGGAGCGGACCGACAGGGGGTCCGAGTCGAGCCGCGACAGGTCGTCGGGGTGGGGCATGGTGAACGGGTGGTGGGCCGGGATGGGCCGGCCCTCGCCGTCGAGGCCCTCGAACAGCGGGAACTCGGTGACCCACAGCAGGTTGAGCCCGCCCTCGTTGACCGGCGGGCGCCCGAGCTCGAGGCGGAGGATGCCGAGGACGTGGTCGACGACGCGGCGCTCGCCGGCCACGATGAGCAGCAGGTCGTCGGGCTGGGCGCCGAGGGCCTTGGTCACCGCCTGCTGGTCGGCTTCAGACAGGAACTTGAGCACGGGCGACGACAGCGTTTCGCCCTCGACCTTCAGCCACACCAGGCCGGCCGCCCCCGCCGACTTGGCCTGGTCGGTCAGCCGGTCCAGCCGAGCCCGCCCCATCGGCCCCCCGCCCGGCACCCGGATCCCCTTCACGCACGGGGCCCGGAAGGCACGGAACTCGGTCCCCGCCACCGCGTCCGTCAGCTCGACCAGCTCCATGCCGAAGCGCAGGTCCGGCTTGTCGGAGCCGAAGCGGTCCTGGGCCTCCCGCCAGGTCATCTGGGGGATCTCCGGGCGTACGGAGCGGCCGGCGGCCCCGATGGCCGCCACCACCGCGGTGGAGATGAAGGCGATGACGTCGTCCTGGCCCACGAAGGACGCCTCGGCGTCCAGCTGGGTGAACTCGAACTGCCGGTCGGCCCGCAGGTCCTCGTCCCGCAGGCAGCGGGCCAGCTGGTAGTAGCGGTCGACGCCGCCCACCATCAGCAGCTGCTTGAACAGCTGCGGGCTCTGCGGCAGGGCGTAGAACGAGCCCGGCTGCAGGCGGGAGGGCACGACGAAGTCCCGGGCCCCCTCCGGCGTGGAGGCGATCAGGGTCGGGGTCTCCACCTCGACGAACCCCTGGTCCTCCATGGACCGGCGGATGGCGCTGCTGACCACCGCCCGCAGGCGCAGGTTGCGCTGCATGGCCGGGCGGCGCAGGTCGACGTACCGGTAGCGCAGGCGGAGGATCTCGTCGGCGTCGACCCGGTCGGTGACCGGGAAGGGCGGGGGCTCGGCCTGGGACAGGATCTCGACCTGGCAGTCGCCGACCTCGACGTCGCCCGTGGGCAGGTTGGGGTTCTCCGTGCCCGCCGGGCGCAGGCGGACGGTGCCGGTGACCCGTACGACGTACTCCGAGCGCAGCTCGTGGGCGCCGTCGACCACGCACTGGACCAGCCCGGTGTGGTCGCGCACGTCGACGAAGGCCAGGTGCTCGCCGTGCTCGCGCCGGCTGGCCACCCAGCCGCACACGGTGACCTCGGCCCCGGCGTGCTCGGGCCGCAGCTCGCCGCACATGTGGGTCCGCATCATGAGAGTGCCTTCCGAACGTGGTCGACGACGTCGTGCCGGTCGACGGTCTCCTGCCCGCCG
>DATJHJ010000038.1:0-45518 GCA_035494015.1 Acidimicrobiales bacterium | reverse complement strand
AGTTGGCCGCCGGCTGGCCGAGGGCCAGGACGGCCGCCTCGTCGGCGAAGCTGGGCGCGGTGGGCGGGCCGCTGGGGCCTTGGCCGCGGGAGCGGGACACCATGTCGGCCAGGGTGAAGGAGTCCAGGTGCTGGCGCATGTGCTCGCCCACGTCGGCCCACACCGACAGCAGCACGCACTGGCCCTCGTGGTTGCAGGCCCCGTTCTTGTGCGGCTCGCCGAAGTCCCCGGCCACGATGGGCCCGTCGACCGCACTGACGATCTGGCCCAGGGTGACCTCGGCCGGCGGCCGGGCCAGCACGTAGCCGCCGCCCACCCCCCGCTTGGACCGGACCAGCCCCGCACCCTTCAGGGCCAGGAGGATCTGCTCCAGGTAGGGCTGGGGCAGGCCGGTCCGCTCGGCGATGTCCCGGACGGAGGTGGGCCGGGCGCCGTCGGCATGCAGGGCGAGCGACAGCAGGGCGCGGCTGGCATAGTCGCCCCTCGTCGACACCTTCACGTCACCATCCTACGGCGGCAGGCCGGCCTCCGGGTGGAGCACGGTCTACGGTGAGCAACACATGGACGTCCGGGAGCGGCCCGTGGTCCCCGCCTACGGCGGGGCGTGCATCGACGGGGTCGTCCCCAGCCTGCTCGCGGGCGGTGATCCGCCGGCCTGGCTGCCGGCGCCGGCCGTCGGCGCCCGCCAGGTCGTCCTGCTCGTGCTCGACGGCCTGGGCTGGCAGCAGCTTCAGGAACGTCCCGGGCTGGCCCCGACCCTGACGGCCATGGCGGGCGGGCCGATCACCACCGTCGCCCCGTCGACCACGGCGGCCGCCCTCACCTCGATCACCATCGGCGCCCCGCCGGCCGTCCACGGGATCGTCGGCTACCGGCTGCGGGTCCACGGGGACCGGATCCTCAACGTGCTGCGGTGGAAGATGGGCGACGCCGACGCCCGGGCCGGCCTGCCGCCCGAGGCCTTCCAGCCCCTCGAGCCCTTCCGGGCCACCAAGCCCGCGGTGGTCACCCGGGCCGAGGTGGCGGACTCCGGCTTCACCCGGGCCCACATGGCCGGGGCGCGCATGTACGGCTGGCGGATGCCGTCCACCCTCGTGGCCACGGTCGGAGCCCTGCTGCGCGAGGGGGAGCGCTTCCTCTACGCCTACTACGACGGGGTCGACAAGGTGGCCCACGAGTTCGGGTTCGGGCCCACCTACGACGCCGAGGTGACGGCCGCCGACCGCCTGGTCTCGGACCTGGTCGGCGTGCTGCCCAGCGGGGCGGCGCTGCTGGTCGTGTCCGACCACGGGCAGGTCGACGTGGGCGACCGGGTGGTCACCCTGGCCCCCGAAGTGGCCGATCTGACCACCCTGCTGTCGGGTGAGGGGCGGTTCCGCTGGCTGCACGCCCGGCCGGGCCTGGCCGGGCGGTTGGCCGACGCCGCCCACCGGGCCTACGACGACGTCGCCTGGGTCCGTACCCGGGACGACGTGGTGGCCGACGGCTGGTTCGGCGGCCCGCTGACCCCCGAGGTCGCCGAGCGACTGGGCGACGTGGTCGTGGCGCCGTTCGAGCCCATCGCCCTCCTCGACCCCGGCGACCCGGGGGAGCAGTGGATGCGCTGCCGGCACGGATCCCTCACCGCGGCCGAGATGCTGGTCCCGCTGCTGGCTAGCCGGGGCTGAACTGGGGAAGGATCGGCCCATGTCCGCCCAGGAACCCGCCAGCCCCGTCGCCCCGACCCTCGTCGTGCCCGTGCCGGCCGAGGAGGTCGCGCAGGAGCAGACCGAGTCGGTGGCGTCGCCGGCCAAGGTCCTGCGCATCGGATCCATGACCAAGGAGCTGCTGGAGGAGGTCCGCCGCGCCCCGCTCGACGAGGCCGGGCGGGGGAGGCTGCGGGAGATCTACGAGACGTCGGTGCGGGAGCTGGCCGAGGGCCTGTCGCCCGACCTGCGCGACGAGCTCGGGCGGCTCAGCTCGCCCTTCTCCGACAGCACGCCCAGCGACGCCGAGCTGCGGGTGGCCCAGGCCCAGCTGGTCGGCTGGCTGGAGGGCCTGTTCCACGGCATCCAGGCCGCCCTGTTCTCCCAGCAGGTGGCGGCCCAGGCCCAGCTCCAGCAGATGCGCCGGCCCGGCCTGCCGCCCGGGATGACCGAACCGGGCGACCCCGGCTCGCGGCCCGGGACCTACCTGTAGGAACCGCCGCCGGGGGGTAGGAACCGGCGTATGCAGGCGCTCTGGGCTGCCGCGCCCTCGAACCAGGCCATCGTCGACCACGGCCTCACCGCCCGGGACTGGGTCATGGCCGGCGTCATCGTCGTGGTGGGCGTGGTCCTGGCCCGGGTCCTGCGGGGCGTGGTGTCCAAGGCGGCCCGCGGGGACGACGGGCACGGCGCGGCCGCCGAAGCGGTGGGACGCTTCGCCGGCCTGATCCTGGCCGCCATCGCCTTCGTCTACGCCTTGGGCGTCGTCGGCGTGCGCCTCGGGCCCCTGGTCGGCGCCCTGGGCATCGGTGGGGTGGCCCTGGCCTTCGCGGCGCAGAACATCCTGTCGAACTTCCTGGCCAGCATCATCCTCCAGCTCCGCCGCCCGTTCCGCCGGGGCGACCAGGTCTCCATCGCCGACTGCGAGGGCACGGTCGACGAGATCAACTTCCGCACCGTCGTCCTGCGCACCTTCGACGGGCAGCGGGTGATGGTCCCGTGCGCCAGCGTGCTGGCCAACCCCATCACCAACCACACCGCCCTGGGCCGCCGCCGGACCACCGTGGAGGTGAGCGTGGGCTACGACGCCGACCTCGAACAGGCGCGCACCGTGCTGCTCCAGGCCGTCCGCGGCGTCGACGGCGTGGCCGAACGTCCCCCGCCCGAGGTGTGGGTCAAGTCCTTCGGCGACTCCGGCATCCCGCTGGCCGTGCGCTTCTGGCACCCCCCGGACGTGGCCAGCCTCTGGCGGGTCCGCAGCAATGTGGCCGTGGCCGCCAAGCGGGCCCTCGACGCCGCCGGCATCGACATCCCGTTCCCGCAGCGGGTGCTCCGCTTCGTCAGCGACCGCGACGGGGACCGCAGCGGCGGCGGGGACCGCAGCGGCGGCGCCGAGCCGTCGTGGTCCGACCGCTCAGCAAGCTCCTAACCCTTCGGCGGCTCGAACAGCTCGACCGGGTTCCCCGACGGGTCGTCGGCCACCACCTGGCGCCCGCCGAAGCCCTGGATGATCCCGCTGCGGAGGGGCACGCCGGCGGCCCGCATGCGCTCGACGGTGGCGTCCAGGTCGTCCACCTCCACCTGGATCCGGTTCCAGCCCCCGGGCTCGGGGAGCGACCCGTCCGGCATGGCCTGGCCGGCGCCGCCCCCACCGCCGGGCACGTTCAGGAGCAGCCGGAGGCCGCCCCCGCTCAGCATGGCAAAGGGCGGTGCGGGGCGCATCTCCACCTCGAAACCGAGCAGGGCGTAGAACGGGAGGGCTTCGTCCACGTCGCGGACGAAGTAGCGGACGGTGGGCCTGGGCATGGCCCACGGTAACCTCGGGGCCGGATTAGTCGCGCTTCCCAGCGGCTTCTCAGGAACGGCACAGGTCGGTACCAGCGCCTCGGGCTTTGATGGGCGGCAATGGGAATCCTCTCGCGTGGTGTCCGCAATGCGTTCCGCAACGGCATCCGGACATTCTCGATCGTCGTCATCCTGGGCCTGAGCGTGGGGCTGGCCCTGGCCATGCTCCTGGCCCGCCACGCCGTGCAGGCCAAGATCGACTCGGTGCAGAGCTCGATCGGCAACATCATCACCGTGTCGCCGGCCGGGGTGCGGGGCTTCGCCGGCGGGGGCGAGCCCCTGACTACGGACCAGATCGCCAAGGTCAAGGCCCTGCCCCACGTCGTGGGGGTGACCGAGACCCTGCAGGACCGGCTGGCCGCCGAGGACACCAACCTGCAGTCGGCCCTGGACCTCGGCTCGCTCGGGCGACGTTTCAACGGCCAGAACGGCCAGAACCCGCAAGCGGGGCCGAACGGGTTCGCCAACCCGAATGCCGCCAACCCGAATGGGGGCAACCCCAACCGGACCTTCGCCGCCCCCATCATCGCCATCGGGACCAACGACCCCTCCAGCCTGGCCGCCCTGGGTGGGGGCCAGGTCAGCCTGACCAGCGGCAAGCTGTTCGCCCCTGACTCGAACGACAACGTGGCCCTGATCGGCGACGGCCTGGCCACCAAGAACAACCTGACCGTTGGCGGGACGTTCCAGGCCCACGGGACCGACGTCACCGTCGCCGGCATCTTCACCTCCGGCACCCGCTTCACCGACAGTGCGGTGGTGATGCCGCTGTCGACCCTGCAGCGGCTGTCGGGCCAGGCCGGGGCGGTGACGGGCGCCACCGTCCAGGTCGACACCATCACCAACCTCGAGCCGACCGTCGCCGCCATCAAGACCACCCTGGGCGACGCCGCCGACGTGGTCAGCCAGCAGGACACGTCCCAGCAGGCCCTGGCCCCGCTCAAGAACATCAAGAGCGTTTCCCTGTTCAGCCTGCTGGGCGCCGTCGTCGCCGGTGGGGTGATCATCTTCCTGACCATGCTCATGATCGTCCGGGAGCGGCGGCGGGAGATCGCCGTGCTCAAGGCCATCGGCGCTCCCAACCGCAAGGTCACCCTCCAGTTCATCTACGAGGCGGTCACCTTCACCCTCATGGGCGCCGCCCTCGGCCTGGTCGGCGGGGTCCTGGCCGGCAACCCGGTGACCCACATGCTGGTCAGCAGCAACACCAACAACGCCGCGTCCGCAGCGCCCGGGGCCGCAGGCGGCGGTGGCGCCGGCCCCGGCGCCGCCCTCCGGCGGGGTGGTGGCGCCGGGATCCGGGCCCTGCAGAACCGGGGGGCGTTCAACATCGGCACCATCCACGCCGCCGCCGGCTGGAACGTCCTGGGCTACGGGCTCGGCGTGGCCCTGCTGATCGCCGTCATCGGGACCGCCATCCCGTCCCTGCTGATCGGCCGGGTTCGCCCGGCCGAGGTCCTGAGAGGCGAGTGAGATGCACAGAGTTACCAGATGTTGAGGGTGACAGGCCTGTCGAAGGAGTTCGAGTCCGGCGACACGACCGTGGTGGCCCTCAAGGACGTGAGCTTCGAGGTCCAACAGGGCCAGTTCGCCTCCATCGTGGGGCGCAGCGGCAGCGGCAAGAGCACCCTGCTGTCGCTGCTCGGTGCCCTGGACAAGCCCACCGCGGGGCGGATCGAGGTCGACGGCGAGGACATCACCGCCGTCCCCGACCGGGCCCTGACCAAGTACCGGCGGCGCAAGATCGGCTTCGTCTTCCAGCGCTACAACCTGGTCCCCAACCTCAGCGCCCTCCAGAACGTGATGCTCCCCATGGAGCTGGAGGGGGTGCGCCGCGGCGACCGGGCGGCCAGGGCCAAGGAGCTCCTCGACCAGGTGGGGCTGCACGGGGCCAAGCAGGAGCGCCGTCCCGGCCGCCTGTCCGGCGGTGAGGAGCAGCGGGTGGCCATCGCCCGGGCCATGGCCAATCGGCCGAGCGTCATCCTGGCCGACGAGCCCACCGGCAACCTGGACAGCGAGACCGGCCGGATGATCTTCGACCTCCTCCACAGCCTGGCCCGCACCCAGAACACCACCATCCTGGCCGTGACCCACGACATGGGCATCGCCGGCAAGACCGACCTCACCTTCCGGCTGAGCGACGGCAAGCTGGCCGGGTAGCGCTCGTCAAGGGGGGTTACGCGCCGGGGGCGCGCCCGTTAGAATGACAGCGCTGTAACTCGTCAACAGGCTCGTCCACAGCCGGTTCACAGGCCGTGGGGGGCGCGGAAAGGTGCCCGGTGGGGGACTTCGCCCATCTTCACGTCCACACCGAGTTCTCCATGCTCGACGGGGCGGCGCGGATCGACGAGGTGGTGGCGGCGGCGGCGGCCGACGGCCAGCCCGCCATCGGGATCACCGACCACGGGAACATGTACGGCGTCCTGGACTTCTACCGGGCCGCCCGCAAGGCCGGCATCACCCCGGTCATCGGCACCGAGGCGTACATGGCCGGGGAGAGCCGCTTCGAGCGCCCGGTCCGCCGGGGCCGGGTCGACGACACGGGTGGCGAGATCGGCGAGGGCGAGAAGCTCTACTACCACCTGACCCTGCTGGCCGAGAGCAACGCCGGCTACAAGAACCTGATGAAGCTCTCCTCGGAGGCGTACCTCCAAGGTTACTATTACAAGCCCCGATGTCTCGTGCCCGGGCAAGAGATCGTTACCGGGAACGGTGTCACGGCGATCGAGGACGTGCGGGCCGGAGACTTGGTCTTGACCCACAAGGGACGGCTGCGAAGGGTCACCCAGACGATGGCCCGGCCCTTCGCCGGCAAGCTCTACGGCGTACGCCTGAACAACAGCTACGGCCGTGTGACATGGATGACCGGCGAGCATCCCGTCCTCGTCCGGGACCAGCACGGCATGAAGCGCTGGGTGAAGGTGCAGCAGATCGCGGCGGGGCGGTCGTCGACACGCGAGGAGTTTTCGTCGCGGCGGTCATTTGCCTGCTTGCCGAAGCTCCGTGCCGAGGCGCCGATCGATCGGATCTCGACTGTCGACCACGGCGATGGAGGTCGGCGGACGATCTCTGATGACCGGTGGGTCAAGTCCTCGAGCCGGGTACGGCACGGCCCGACGAACCACAGCAACCTGCTGCACGAGATCACCCTGGACTACGACTTCGGCTTCTTCATCGGCCTCTACGCCGCGGAGGGCCACGTCGACCGGGGCAGGCGCGTCACGATCAGCCTGCACCAAGACGAAACCCACCTGATCGATGCTGTGGGCCGCTCGGTCAAGTTCCTGACCGGCAAGGAAGTCGTCATCGATCGCCGTCCCGACCGGCCGGGCTACCGCGGCGTCTCCGTCATCGCCTATTCGGCGCCTCTCGCCCGTTTCCTGTCGGCCATGTGTGGAACCGGGGCACGAAATAAACGACTGCCGGCGTTCACCTTCGAGGCGAACGAAGACTTCCAGCGAGGGGTGTTCGAGGGGGTCCTGGCGGGGGACGGCGCCGCGCATCCAGGGGTGACCATCTTCACCCAGACCAGCCGCGACCTGGCCTGGCAGGTGAGGATGCTGGCGGCCACCTTTACCGACTCCTTCTGCGGCATCGCCGAGCGCTGGGACGGAGACGCGAACCATGCCCCTCAGTTCTGCAGCAACATCTCCACCGGCGGGACATCGGTGCACCGGCGCACCTGCTCCGACGACGACTACGTCTACCGGCCGATCGCGGAGATTCTCGAGCGCGACTGGGAAGGGACCGTCTACAACATCGAGGTCGACGAGGACCACTCCTACGTCTCCGACTTCGCCATCCACAACTGTGACTGGGAGCTGCTCGAGCGCCACCACGAGGGCGTCATCGCCACCACCGGCTGCCTGGGCGGCGTCGTCAACCAGGCGCTGCTGCGCGACGACGTGCCGCTGGCCACCAAGCTCACGTCGCGGCTGAGCGACATCTTCGGCCCGGGGGGGCTGTTCGTCGAGGTCCAGGACCACGGGATGGCGGAGCAGCACCGCACCAACCGGGACCTGATCGCCATCGCCCGCGACCTCCACCTCCCGCTGCTGGCCACCAACGACAGCCACTACGTCCACCGGGAGGACGCCGTCGCCCACGACGCCCTCTTGTGCGTGCAGACGGGGGCCCAGGTCGACGATCCCAAGCGGTTCAAGTTCGACGGCGACGAGCACTACCTGAAGACGGCGGCCGAGATGCGGGCCCTGTTCGCCGAGGTCCCCGACGCGTGCGACAACACGCTGCAGATCGCCGAGCGGGCCAGGGTCGAGATCGAGTTCGGCAAGGTCGAGCTGCCGAACTTCCCCCTGCCGGCGGGGTTCGGCTCGGACGACCAGTACCTGCGCCACCTCACCCTGGAAGGGGCCCGTTCCCGCTACGGCGACCCCGTGCCCGGCGAGGTCGCCGAGCGCCTCCACCGCGAGCTCGGCGTCATCGCCGAGATGGGCTTCTCCAGCTACTTCCTCATCGTCTGGGACCTCATGCGCCACGCCCGCGACCGCGGCATCAGGGTCGGCCCGGGCCGGGGCTCGGCCGCCGGGTCCTGCGCCGCCTACTGCCTGCGCATCACCGACCTCGACCCGCTCCGGTACGACCTGCTCTTCGAGGCCTTCCTCAACACCGGCCGCCGCGAGATGCCCGACATCGACATGGACTTCGACGAGCGCTACCGGGCCGAGATGATCCGGTACGCGGCCGAGAAGTACGGCTCCGACCGCGTGGCCCAGATCGTGACCTTCTCCACCATCAAGGCCCGGGCCGCGGTGCGCGACGGTTCACGCGTCCTCGGTTACCCGTACGCGGTCGGCGACCGCATCGCCAAGCTCATGCCGCCGCTGATCATGGGCCGCGACACCCCCCTGGCCGCCTGCCTGGACCCCCTGCCCGGGTACGAAGAGGGCTACAAGATGGCCGCCGAGCTGCGGGCCCTGTACGAGACGGACCCCGAGGCCAAGAAGGTCGTCGACGTGGCCCGCGGCCTCGAGGGCCTGCGCCGCCAGGACGGCATCCACGCCGCCGCCGTGGTCATCACCCGCGAGCCGCTCACCGAGTACCTGCCCGTCCAGCGCAAGCCCGGCCCGGACGGCGACATCACCAACGCCCCCATCGTCACCCAGTACGAGATGCACGGCGTCGCCGACCTGGGCCTGCTCAAGATGGACTTCCTGGGCCTGCGCAACCTGTCGGTGATCGAGAAGGCGCTCGACCTGATCGCCGCCACCACCGGCACCCGGCCGGACATCGACAGCATCCCGCTCGACGACGAGAAGACCTTCGAGATGCTCCGGCGGGGCGACTCGGTGGGCGTGTTCCAGCTGGAGGGCGGGCCCATGCGGGCCCTCATGCGGTCCCTGGCCCCCACGTGCTTCGAGGACATCGGCGCCCTGGTCGCCCTGTACCGGCCGGGGCCGATGGCCGCCAACATGCACAACGACTTCGCCGACCGCAAGAACGGGCGCAAGCCCATCACCGGTCCCCACCCGGAGTTCTGCGAGGTGCTGGCCGACACCTTCGGCTTAATGATCTACCAGGAGGGCCTGCTCCGCGTGGCCGAGCGCTTCGCCGGCTACTCCGCCTACGAGGGCGACCTGCTCCGCAAGGCGTGCGGGAAGAAGATCCGGGCCCTGATGGCCACGGAGCGGACCAAGTTCGTCGCCGCCGTCGAGCGCAACGGGTACGGCGCCGAGCTGGGCAGCACGATCTTCGACATCATCGAGCCCTTCGCCGACTACGCCTTCCGCAAGTCCCACGCCTTCTGCTACGGCAAGGTCGCCTACCAGACGGCGTGGTTGAAGGCGAACCACCCGGTCGAGTACCTGGCCGCCCTGCTCACCTCGGTGCGGGACGACAAGGACAAGACGGCGGTGTACCTGGCCGAGTGCCGGACCATGGGCGTCGAGGTGCTGGTCCCCGACATCAACAAGTCGATGTCGGACTTCGTCTCGGTCGGCGGCAAGATCCCCTTCGGCCTGTCGGCCATCCGCAACGTGGGGGAGGGGCTGGTCGCCCAGATCGTGGCCGAGCGCGACGAGAGCGGCCCCTTCGACGACTTCTACGACTTCTGCCAGCGGGTCAGTCCGATGGTGCTGAACAAGCGGTCGGTGGAGTCGTTGATCAAGGCCGGTGCCTTCGACGCCCTCGGGCACCCGCGCCGCGGCCTGCTCATGGTCTTCGAGCAGGTGATCGACCGCACGCTGGCCCGCCGGCGGGAGCGGGACATGGGGATCATGAGCCTGTTCGGCGAGCTGGAGGAGGGGCCGGGGTCCGCGGTCGACGAGCGCATGCCCATCCCGGATCTCGAGTTCGACCCACCGGAACGCCTGGCCCACGAGAAGGAGATGCTCGGCCTCTACGTGAGCAGCCACCCGCTGTTCGGCGTGGAGCCGGCCCTGCGCCGCCACACCGACTGCACGATCAACGAGCTGCGTGAGCTGCGCGACGGGGAGATGCGCTGGGTCGGGGGCGTGGTCACGTCGCTGGCCAGGAAGTACACCAAGCGGGGGGACCTCATGGCCACCTTCGTCCTGGAGGATCTCCAGTCGGCCATCGAGGTGTTCGTGTTCCCCCGGTCCATGCTCGACTACGGCGCCCTGCTCTCGGACGACGCCGTGGTGTGCGTGAAGGGCCGCATCGACCTGCGGGAGGAGCCGGCCAAGATCATCTGCATGGAGCTCAAGCGGCCCGACCTGAGCCCCGAGTCCACCCGGCCGCTGAAGATCAAGCTCGACCCCTCGGTGCTCACCGGGGACTGCCTGACCAGGCTCAAGAGCCTGCTCAAGGAGCACCCCGGGGCCCAACCCGTCCTCGTCCATCTAGACTCAACCATCCTCCGCCTACCCGACGAGTTCCGGGTCGACGCAGGAAACGGGCTGGTCGCCGAGTTGCGCGAACTGCTCGGAACGAATGGACTAGTGGCCTAACACCGAGCAACCGAGCGATCCAGGGGGAGCGCGGCGACCCATGGCAATACACGCAGAGACCAAAGACTGCACCGGGCTGAGCGACTCAGAGCTCACGGACATGGCCGACATCTGTGCCGACGGCTCCGCCGGCTACGACGTCGGGATCCTGTCCAAGCAGGTCGAGGAGTGGGTGCTGGTCACCCAGGTGCGCGATGGCGTCAAGCTGAACGCGTTCTCGTTCTGCACCCTGGAGCGGATCGGCGGGACCCCTTCGGTGCTCATCGGCATGGCCTCGGTCAAGCGCGGGCCGCGCCGCGATGCCGTCCTGCGCACCCTCATCGGCGAGCAGCTCCGCCGGGCCGTGCTGGCCTTCCCCGACGAGGACGTCCTGGTCGGCACCCGCCTGCTCGAGCCGTCCGGCTTCGCCGCCTTCGAGGGCCTGGACGACATCGTCCCCCGCCCCGGCCACAAGGCCACCGGGGAGGAGCGGGCCTGGGGCCGCCGCCTGGCCAAGCGCTTCGGCTGCGAGGGCCGGGTCGACGACCGCACCTTCCTCATCACCGGCACCGGCGACACCCCGCCGGCACTCGACCACGAGTGCCTGGATCCCACGTCGCTGGACCCGGCGGTGACCGCCTTCTTCGCCGATCTCGACTCGTCCCGGGGCGACGCCCTGATCGGGTTCGGCTGGGCCATGGCCGAGTACCTGGCCGCCCGCGCCCGCAAGTAGCCGTCGCACCCCCGGCGTATCCTCTCGGCATGGCCCTGACTTCGACGCGCCTGACGGCCGAGGAGTACTTCGCCCTTCCCCCCACCGAACAGCACACGCAGTTGATCGACGGGGAGATCGTGGTGACCGAGGCGAGCCTGCGTGATCAGCGCATCATGCTGGAGATCGGGTTCCAGCTGACGCTCTGGCTTCGCGCCAATCCTGGCCACGGTGAGGCCGGGTACCCGGTCGACGTCCACCTCGACGACTACAACGTCTTCGCCCCGGACGTGTGGTGGGTGCCGGAGGCCGAGCGGCCCAGCCGGGACGCCAAGCGCATCGTCGGCCCGCCCGCCCTGGCGGTGGAGGTCCGGTCGCCCTCCACGTGGCGCTACGACGTCGGGGCCAAGAAGCGGGCCTACGAGCGCCTCGGCCTGGCCGAG
This sequence comes from Acidimicrobiales bacterium, assembly GCA_035494015.1. Classification (GTDB taxonomy): domain Bacteria; phylum Actinomycetota; class Acidimicrobiia; order Acidimicrobiales; family AC-14; genus CADCTB01. The sequence continues at coordinate 33,928 of DATJHJ010000038.1, read as the reverse complement.
CTGTGGCTGGTCGACACCGCGGCCGACGTGGTGCTCGTCTACCGGCGGTCGTCGCCAGCCGCGGCCGAGTTCGACGTGGCCCTGGAGCTGGGGGCGGGGGATTCGCTGACCACGCCGCTGCTGGCCGGCTTCGCCCTGGACCTGGCCGCCCTGTTCGACCGCTAGGTCCCTACCGGGCCGGCAGCAGGGCGGCCACCTGCTTGGTGCAGTGCCCCCCCGAGGGCCCGGCGACCACGACCAGCAGGCGGCCGGGCCGGAACCCCAGCATCCGGGTCAGCTCCCGGGGCGACGAGCGGCGGCGGCGCTGGCGGGCCAGCTCCAGGGCCAGGCGGCGGTCGCCCAGGGGGAACTGGTGCACCGTGCCCTGCCAGCCGAACCGGCACTCGAAACCCGATGCCCCGGCCAGGACCAGCGGGCCCTCGGACGGCTCTACCAGGGCCAGGGAGGGCCGGTCGCCCACCAGCGTCCAGTAGGGCACCGACACGCCAGGAAAGCCCAGCAGCGGCCCCTGAGGCGGGTGGCGGAGGGCCTGGAGATAGCGCTCGGCCCGGCGGGGCCGCAGGCTGCCGACGCGGTGGGGGGCGGCGGCCAGGGGCACGGCCTCGGGCCGGACCGTGTCCGGGGGGTCGACGGGTTCGCCGATCGGGGCCGTGGTCACGTCGAACGCTTCGAGCGGCTCGTCTCCCGCATCGGGGTAGATGGCCCGGACGAACGCCCCGGAGTCGAGGTCGACGCCGACACACCCGTCGGGTTGGGGAGCCAGGACCAGCATCCGGAGCTCGGCCCCGGTCACCGCGACCCGGTATCGCACCTCGGTTCGCATGCGGAAATGGTGCCCCGCGGATTACCCAAAGTGGTGGATGGTCGCTCTCAGAGGTTGGCGAGGATCAGTTCGACGAATATCGACACCCCGGTGGGGCCCATGTGGGTGCCGTCGTCGGCGAAGAGCTCGGGATGGGCCGCGCCCTGCTTGTGCCAGTCCACCAGCACCGTCGTGGGCCACCGGGCCACGCCCGCAGCCAGCACGTCGTTGTTCGGGCCCTCCCACGGGCGGGGGACCTTCACGTTGATCACGACCACTCGGCGCACCCCTTTGAGCACGCCCATGATGTCGTCGAACTGCGAGGCGGTGACAGGCCCGTTGTTGCCCATCTGGAGGATCACCTCTTCACCCAGATGGCCGGTGTCGCGCAGCATGGTCGCTTCGGCCAGCAGCTCCTTGAACTGGCGACCCACGACCGCGTCCACTGCCGCATCGGGGAGGCGCTGCTCGAGCGTGGCCTTGGCCTCGAGCAGGACCGAGTCGCCCAGGCCGGTGACGAGGGCCTTGGGCAGCACCGTCGTCGAGGTCACGGCGGGGATGGTCACGGGGGCGAGGGTGGTCGACGTGCTGGTGTCGGGGGCCAGGGCGGTGGTGGCGACCTGGGCCACCGGAGTGGTCGTGGTCGTGGGCGGCGGGGGTGGGGCGGCCTCGGCGGCCTGGACGGAGAGGAAGCGGGGCGGGGCGGGCGCGGGTCGGGCTACCACCACGGTGGTCCCCACGGCCACGAGCGCGGCCATGGCCAGGGCGGCCCGAGCCCCCACCCAGCGGCCCCGCTCGCCGAACACGTTCCGGCGCCGGCGCAGGTCGGCCCACAGCCGGCCCAGCGCCCCGTTGCGGACGGGCATCTCGACGAACCGGTAGGACAGTGCGGCCAGGCTCACGGTCAGGCCGGCCCGGAAGGCGAGGAGGGCGTTGCCGGACAAGGGGACGTCGTAGTGGGCCCGGGTCAGCATCAGGACCGGCCAGTAGAGGAGGTAGATCCCGTAGGACCGCCGGCCCAGCCAGGTCAGCGGCGGCAGGCGCAGGAGGGCCGGTATGCCGGGGGCGGCGGGGTGGGCCAGCACGGCCACCAGCACGGCGGCCAGGACGGCGACCCCGAGGAACCCGCCGCGGTACAGGACGTCGGAGAACTGGTTGAGGTTGACGATGCACCAGCCGAGCCCGGCCACCGCCCCGGCGCCGGCGACGCCGAGCACGATCCGCCCCGGGATGGTGGGGCTCCGCTTCGACCGCCACGGCGCCCAGGCGCAGGCCAGCGCGGCGCCGATGAGGATGGCGCCGACCCGGGTGTCCGTCCCGTAGTAGACGCGGGACGGGTCGGTGCCGGGCTCGTAGAGGGAAGCCATCAGGGCGGCCGACCCGGCGGCGAGGACGAGGATCCACCAGACCAGGCGGCGCCCGGTCCGCCGCACGCCCAGCCCGCACCACAGCACCAGGGGCCAGACCAGGTAGAACTGCTCCTCGACGGCCAGGCTCCACAGGTGCTGGAGCAACGGCGGGCGGCCGGTCGCTTCGAAGTACGACGAGTGGCCGAAGATCAGGTGCCAGTTGCTCACGTAGGCCAGGGCGGCCCGGATGTCGCCCTGGAGGCGGCCGGCCTGGTCCTGGGCCAGGAAGGGCACCGCCACCCAGACGGCGACGAGCAGCAACAGCAGGGCGGGCAGCAGGCGCAGGGCCCGCCGCTTCCAGAACCCGACGACGTCGATCCAGGCGTGCTCGCGCCACTCGGCCAGGAGCAGGGCGGTGATGAGGAACCCGCTGATGACGAAGAACACGTCGACGCCGAGGAACCCGCCCGGCGCCCAGGCCACGTCGGCGTGGTAGGCGAACACGGACGCGACCGCGAGGGCCCGCAGGCCGTCAAGCGCTGGAAGGTGGGGAAGTTTCGGCCGCTCGCCCAGGGGCACGCCGAATCGTACGCTTTTCCATGGAGTTCTCTGAAGTGGTCCGACGGCGACGGATGGTCCGCAATTTCGACGAGCGCCCGCTGGACGGGGCGACGGTCGATCGGGTCGTGGCCGCCGGCGTGCGGGCGCCCTCCGCCGGCCACACGCAGGGGGTCGACCTCGTCGTGCTCGAGGGCCGGCCGCAGACCGATCGCTACTGGGACGCCGCCCTGCCGGCACCGGCCCGAACCGGCTTTCCGTGGCCGGGGCTGCTGGCCGCCCCGCTGCTCGTCGTGGTCGTCTCGTCGGAGGCGGCCTACCGCGAGCGCTATGCCGAGCCCGACAAGGGGGGCGGCGACTTCGAGGTCCCGTGGTGGCACGTGGACGCCGCCTTCGCCGCCCTGCTCCTGCAGCTGGCCGCCGTCGACGACGGGTTGGGTGCCCTCTTCTTCGCCACCCACCGGCCGGCGGCGGTGTCGGCGGCGCTCTCCATCCCGGCGCGGTACCAACCGGTCGGCACCGTCGCCGTCGGCCATCCCGCCCCGGACCGACCCTCGTCATCGGTGGTCGGCCGCCCTCGCCGGCCGGCGGCCGAGGTGGTCCACCGCGGCGGCTGGTGAGCGTTTGCCCCCCTCGGGGGCCGGGAAACCTGCCTTCATGTTCGTCTGGCGTTCGGGCCGACCAGGCCGGGCCCGCTTCTACTGGTGGCCGCTGCTCGTGTGCCTGGGCCTGTCCGTGCTGCTCACCCTGGCCCTCAACGCCCGCTGAGCCCCTGGCCGACGACTCCCTCGCCGACGCGTTCGCCGACCTGGTCGGTGACCTCGACTACCCCATGGCCGTCGTCACCGTGGCCGCCGGGGACCGGCGCGGCGGGTGCCTGGTCGGCTTCGCCACCCAGTGCAGCATCGACCCGCCCCGTTTCGCGGTCTGGATCTCCCGCAAGAACCACACCTTCGAGCTGGCCCGCACGGCGGCGGTCCTGGCCGTCCACTTCCTGTCCTCCGACCAGCGGGATCTGGCCGAGCTGTTCGGCGGCGAGACCGGCGACGAGGTGGACAAGTTCACCCGCTGCCGCTGGCGAGAGGGCATGGGCGGCGTCCCGGTCCTCGAGGACTGCACCCGCTGGTTCCTCGGCAGCGTCCTCGAGCAGATCCCGACCGACGACCACGTCGGCTTCCTCCTGTCACCCATGGCCGTGGAGAGCGGCGACTGGTCGGGCCAGCTCGGGTTCCAGTCGATCCGGTCCCTCACCCCCGGCCACCGGGCGTGAGCGCTAGCCGAGGGCAGCCAGGAGGTCGTCGGGGGCCTTCATGCTGACCAGCAGGCGGCGGAGGCGCACCGGCACCCCCAGCACGTAGCCCCGGGCCCGCGGCTCGAGCTCGAGCATCACCAGGCCGGAGGCCGCCCCGTTGACCAGCCATTTGCCCCGCCAACCATGGACCCCGATGCTGGCGACCGGTCGGGAGTAGGGCCGGGCGTCCATGATCGACGTGCGCGGGATCGTGGCCCGGAACGCCCACCCCATGCGCACGCGGAGGACATCGTCGTCCAACTCGACCCGTGAAGACTCCGGTCCCGCCCCGAGGAGCGACAGGAGCGGCTTGAAGATGCCGTAGCGCATGTCGAAGGTACGGGCCAGGGCCATGTTCGGATTTTCGCGCCACCATGGAGCTACGTGACCGCCGCCCTCTGCCCCCACGGCCTGCCCCCCGCCACCTGCGAGATCTGCCGCGTCCTTGACCCCACGCCGGTGGCCGCCGCCCGCCGTTCGCCGGGGCGGCGCCCCGGTGGTCGCGGCCTGCCCAGCGTCGCCACCCTCGTCGTGGTCGCCATCGTCGGCTTCGTCGTCCTCGGCTGGGTCGCCGCCGCCGTCTTCGCCGTCCTGCGCATCCTGGAGCTCGTCGCCATCGCCGCCGTGGCCGGCTGGGTCGGCTTCCGCCTCGGCGTCCGCCAGGGCCGCCGGGGTTCTCGGTAAGCCGGCGCGAGGCATCTCGCCGTGGCGCAGGGCGCCGACAACCCGAGCACCGTCCACTGGCCGGCGCTCCTCCTGGTCAGCCGCGGTACTGCTCGCCGCCGCCGTGCTCGCCCTGTCCTGGCGCCGGCGAAAATGAGGCGTGCCGTAGTTCATGCCGGCACCGGGATCCGTTCGTCGAGGTGGATCGGCCAGGGGTCGATCCGCTCGGCCGGTGGCGACCGCCAGTGGCCCGGCGGCGGCGCCGCGGTGGGCGGGACGGGATGGCCGCAGTTGTCCAGCGGTCGCCCGCGTTCGTCGGTGAAGGTGACCCCGGCGGGATCGTCGGCGTCTCCCGCGATCCCCAACCCGCCCCGATGGTGGAGGCGGTGGTGCTTGGAACACAGGCACAGCAGGTTCGAGGTGTCGGTCGGTCCCCCGTCCTCCCAGTGGATGACGTGGTGGACCTGGACCCAGCGGCTGCGGTCACAGCCCGGCACCCGGCACCCTCCGTCGCGGTTCTCGACGATGAGCCGGGTCCGGTCGGGCACGATGCGGAAGGCCCGGCCCACACTGACCGGCCTGCCCTTCTCCTCGAGTACGGCCCGGACCCGGCTGTCGCAGCTGATGTAGCGGGCCAACCCCTTGCTCAGGCCCTGCCCGAGGTGCAGGTGGCCGGCGGCCCCGACCGGCAGGTGGAGCAGGACCAGATGCCTGTCCTTGTGGGGCCGCTCGACCGCCAATGCGACGTGCGACTTCTCCACCAGGCCCATGAAGGCGTCGGCCCAGTCCACGCCCGCCGCCGTGGCCCCCGGCCCCCGCCCGGCCTCGCCGGATCGGAACAGCTGGTCGCGCAGCTCCCGCAGGGCCTTCTCCACCGCCGCCCCCTCGTCGTGGGGCAGCAGGGCCGACAGCCGCCAACCCTCCGGCGTGGACGCGAAGCTGACCCGGCGGGCCTTCTCGGCCACCGGCTCCGTCGTCGGTTCGCTGACGGTGTGCTTGCCCAGCACCCGGCGCAGCTTGGTCACCGTGGACTCCCGGCCCAGCGCCACCGCCCGGGCGTCCATGGCTGCAGGAGCGTGGCGGGAGATGACCGCCACCTGGTCCTCGCTCAGCTCGCCCCGATCGTGGGCGGCGTGGACCTCGGGAAGCTCGCCGATCCGCTTGGCAATGGAGCCGCCCGGGATCGCGGTCGGGCGGCGCGCCTCACGACACCAACTGGGCCAGCAGCGCGTCCGGGTCGGCGACGGGAGCCTGGCAGGCGTAGTTGCGGCAGACGTAGGCCAGGCCGTCCGAGCGGGACTCGAAGAGGGGCGACGGGTAGGGCTCGCCCCAGGCCAGGACGGCGTTCGGCAGCCACCGGGACCGGACCGCCCCGACCAGGTCACGGCGGTCGCCCACCACGGCGATCTCGGTCACCCCGTCGGCGATCATGTCGACGGCGGCCAGCAGGCGGGTGAAGGCGGCGGGGTGCTGGGCCACCAACGGGGTGAGCAGGCGGACGATGTCCTCCGCCCGCTGGGTGTAGTACCCCTCGCCGACCAGCGCGCCCAACCGCAGCAGGGCCACGGCCGCCGCCCCGTTGGCCGACGGCACGGCGTTGTCGACCAGATCCTTGTTGCGGGTGATCAGGGTCTCGGCGTCCGACCCGTTGGTGAACAGGCCGCCGGCCTTGTCGTCCCAGAACAGCTCCAGCATGGCGTCGGCCGCGGACCGGGCCTCCCCAATCCAGCGAGCCTCGCCTGTCGCCTCCGCCAGCCGGGTGAAGGCGTCGACCACGGCGGCGTAGTCGCCGGCGTAGGCCAGGTGGCGGCCGGGCCGCCCCCCCTGCCAGCCGCGAAGCCACCGGCCGTCGTCTCGTCGCAAGTTCCCGAGCAGGAACTCGGCGCCGGCCCGGGCGTCGTCCAGCCAGTCGGCCCGGCCCGTGGCCGCGGCCGCGTCGGCCAGCGCGCCTAGGAACAACCCGTTCCACTCGGTGAGAACCTTGTCGTCCAGGCCGGGCCGGACCCGCTTCTCACGGGCCTCGAACAGGATCTGCCGCGCCTCCTCGACCGCCGGCGGCCGGGCCAGGTCGCCCCGCACCGGCCGGTGCAGGATGTTGGCCCCCTCGAAGTTCCCGCCCGCCGTCACCCCCCACCACTCCACCGCGGCGGCGGCCAGCTCCGGCGCCAACAAGGACTCGATCTCGGCCTGCTGCCACACGTAGAACTTGCCTTCGACGCCCTCCGAGTCGGCGTCCTCGGACGAGAAGAAGCCGCCGCCGGCGTCCCGGAGGTCGCGGCGGACGTAGTCGATCGTCTCCGTGAGCACCTGCAGGTACCGGTCCTCGCCGGTGACCTGCCAGGCCTGCAGGTAGACCCGGGCCAGGAGGGCCTGGTCGGTCAGCATCTTCTCGAAGTGGGGGACGAGCCACTCCCGGTCGACCGAGTAGCGGGCGAAGCCGCCGCCCAGGTGGTCGTACATCCCGCCCGACGCCATGGCGTCGAGGGTGACGGTGACCATGAGGAGGGTGTCCGGGCACTGGTCCCGCCGCCAGGCCCGCAGGAGCATCTCCAGCTGGTCGGGCTGGGGGAACTTGGGGGGCGGGCCGAACCCGCCCCACGCCTCGTCGAAGCGCTGGTGCAGGGCGTCCCGGGCCGCGGCGATGGCGTCCGCCCCCGCCAGCGGCCCGGCGGACGGGACCAGCTCGGCGGCCCGGCCCAGGGCGGCGGTGAGCTGGCCGGCCTGGTCGAGCACGTCGTCGCGCCGGTCCTGCCACACCGCGGCCATGGCCTGGCACACCTCGGTGAAGCTGGGCAGCCCGGGCCGGGCCGTGCGGGGGTAGTAGGTCCCGCCGAAGAACGGGCGCCCGTCGGGGGTGAGGAAGACGGTCATCGGCCAGCCGCCGTGGCCGCTGTTGGCCTGGACCGCCTCCATGTAGATGGCGTCGACGTCGGGCCGCTCCTCCCGGTCGACCTTGACGTTCACGAACAGTTCGTTCATCACCGCCGCCGTCGAGGGGTCCTCGAAGGACTCGTGGGCCATGACGTGGCACCAGTGGCAGGCGGCGTAGCCCACGGAGAGCAGGACCGGCTTGTCCTCGGCCCGGGCCCGCTCGAAGGCCTCGTCGCCCCAGGGGTACCAGTCGACCGGGTTGTCCTTGTGCTGCTGCAGGTAGGGACTGGTCTCGTCGGCGAGGCGGTTCATGCGGTGCTCCTTGCGTCCAGCAGAGCGTAGAGACTGGCGCCGATGATCCGCGACGCCGCCGGGCTGGCGCTGGCCGTGGCCGTGGGCGGGATGCTGTGGGCCGCCGTGACGCGACTGCGCCGGGGCCAGGCCCGCCCTCGCCTGTGCCCCGGCTGCGGTCGTACGGTCTCGCGGGTCTACGACGCCTGCCCGCGCTGCGGCCAGGATCTCAGGCCGGGTTCGAGGTCTCCTTAGCCGTCGGCGTCTCGCCCGTGCCGCCGAGGGCCTCGGGCATGGTCTCGGGCTTGGTGGCGTCGGTGTTGGGCATGGCCGTGGCCCAGTGGTCCATGGCGTTGCCCGCAGGCTCGGCGCCGGCCCCGCTCATGGTCGGGCCGTCGTCCGGGTTCTCCTGGTCCTGGGGATCCCGAGACTCGCGGCCCGTGTCCTCCAACTCGACTCCTTCGACTTCCTGACCTGGCATCCTTCAGCTCCTTCTGCGGCGGACGGGATGCGACGGCGGGGCGTGGCGGGGACGGCGACACGTCGCTGACGGCTATCTACCCAGCCCCCAGGGGGGAGAACCGCGGCAGGATGGGCGGTGGATGGAGCTGGGCGACGATCCCGAGGAGGCCGCCTTCCGGGCCGAGGCTCGAGCCTGGCTGGCCGGCCACGTGGGGCCGTACCGGGTCGACGTCGATCCGGACAGCCCGTCGTTGGTCTTCGCCGACGTCGACGACGTCGCCCACCTCGATCGGGGCCGGGCGTGGCAGCGGGAGCTGCACGCCGGTGGTTGGGCCGGCCTCGGCTGGCCGCTCGAGTACGGCGGCCGGGACCTGCCCCTCGCCCTGCGGGCCGTCTGGGCCCAGGAGCTGTCGACCGCCGGGGCGCCGCCGCCGATCAACCTACTGGGCGAGGCCATCGCCGGGCCCACCATCCTGGCCCACGGCACGGACGACCAGAAGCGGCGGTACCTGGCCCCGATCCTGACCGCCGCGGAGATCTGGTGCCAGCTGTTCAGCGAGCCGGGCGCCGGTTCCGACATGGCCGCAGTGACCACCACGGCCCGGCGTGACGAGGCCACGGGTGACTGGATCGTCGACGGGCACAAGATCTGGACCTCCGCCGCCCACTACGCCGATTTTGCCATCCTGCTGGCCCGCACGGACTGGGACGTCCCCAAGCACCGGGGCTGCACCTACTTCCTGCTCGACATGCGCCAGCCGGGGGTGACCACCCGCCCGCGGCGCCAGATGACCGGGGGGGCGGCGTTCAACGAGGTCTTCCTCGAGGGGGCTCGGATCCCCGACGGCAACCGGCTCGGGCCGGAGGGCGGGGGCTGGGCGGTCGCCGTCACCACCCTGCTGCACGAGCGCCTGCAGCTCGGCCTGGGCCTGGCCCGGGTGGGCGGCGGGGTCGATCGGCTGCTGGCCGGGCTCCGCCCCCGCGGCGTCGCCGACGACCCCGTCGTGCGCCAGCTCGCCGCCCAACTGGTGATCGACGCCCGCGTGGCGCAGTACCTCGGCTGGCGCATCGTGGCCAAGCTGGCCGAGGGTCAGATCCCGGGGGCCGAGGGGGCGGTGGCCAAGCTGGCCAGCAGCCGCGTCTCCCGCCGCTACGACCAGCTGGCCGAGGCCATGCGGGGGGCGGCGTCGATGGTCCACGACGAGTACACGCTCCTGCAGCTCTGGGTACCGGCCACCCGGCTGGCGGGCGGCACCGACGAGGTGCTGAAGAACGTGATCGCCGAGCGGGTCCTCGGCCTGCCCGCCGAGCCCCGGGCCGACAAAGACGTGCCCTTCCGGGACGTGCCGCGAGACGTCTCCTAGATGGCGGCCATCCTGCTGGTCGAGGACGACCCCTCGCTGCGGGAGGCGGTCGGCCTGGCCCTGGAGGGGGCCGGCCACCGGGTGACGACGGCGGCGACGGGCGACGAGGCGGTCGAGCGCTGGCGCCAGCACCGCCCGGACCTGGTCCTGCTCGACGTCATGCTGCCCGGACGGGACGGGTTCGACGTGTGCCGGGCCATCCGGGCCACCGACCAGGTCCCGATCATCATGCTGACCGCTCGGACCGACCCGATCGACGTGGTCGTGGGCCTGGAGTCGGGCGCCGACGACTACGTGACCAAGCCGTTCGAGACCCGCGTCCTGCTGGCCCGGATCAAGGCCGTCCTCCGTCGCCAAGAGCGACCGGCGGCGGAGCCCGTCCTGCGCTTCGGCGACCTGACCATCGACCCGGCGGGCATGTCGGTGACCCGGGGCGAGGTCGACCTGCGCCTGACCCCGACCGAGCTGCGCCTGCTCCTCGAGCTGGCCCGCCGCCCGGGCCAGGTCTTCACCCGCGAGCTGCTGCTGGAGCGGGTGTGGGACTACTCGTACCTGGGCGACTCGCGCCTGGTCGACGTCTGCGTGCAGCGCCTGCGGGGCAAGGTCGAGGCCGACCCGGCCCGCCCCACCCTCGTCCAGACCGTCCGGGGAGTGGGGTACAAGCTGGTCGCGCCGCCCCGGTGACCGGCCCGGGAGGCCGGTCCAAGGAGCACGCACTCGGCCCGTCCTCGGAGAGGATGGACGAGTGACGCGGCTCCTCTCCGTCTCGCGCCTTCGGCCCCGGCTGGTGGCGACGTTCGCCCTGGTCGCCGCCCTCACCTCGGTGGCCGTGGCGGTCACGTCGTACTCGCTGGTGCGGGCAGCCGTCCTGCGCCGGGCCGAGTCGGGAGCCCGGCGGGAGAGCCTGGCCACTTTCGCCGCGGCGGCGGACACCCCAGCGCGGGGCCCCGACCTCGTGGAGCGGCTCAAGGCCCGGGCCGGTGCCGACCTCGACGTGGTGGCCGTCAACGACGACGGGACGTTCGACAGCACCTCCATCTCCCTCTCGGCGGCCGCCGTGCCCCGGGCGCTGGCCGGGCCGGTGGCCGCAGGACGGGTGGCGCTGGTCCGGGTGTCGGTGGGCGGGCACCCGTTCGTGGTCGCCGGGGGTCGCCCCGCCGGCGCCCCCGCCCTCTACCTGTTCTTCCCGCTGGCCGCCGTCGAGGCCGACCTCGGGCTCCTGCGCGCCGTGCTGGCCGGCGCCGGGGTCGGGGCGGTGCTGCTGTCGGCCGCCGTGGGGGCGCTGGCGGCGCGCGGCGTGCTCCGCCCCCTGGGCCAGGCCCGCACCGCGGCCCATCGCCTGGAGGTCGGGCTGCTCGGCACCCGCCTCCCAGAGGCCGGGGGCGACGAGTTCGCCGACCTGGGCCACGCCTTCAACCGCATGGCCGAGGCCCTCGAGCGCTCGGTCGCCGACCTGCGGGGGCTGGAGGCCAGCCACCGGCGGTTCGTCGCCGACGTCAGCCACGAGCTGCGCACGCCGCTGACCACCCTGACCACGGCCGCCGACGTGCTGGAGGGCCACAGCGGCGGTCTGGACGAGGCAGGGGCCCGGGCTGCCCGGCTGCTGGTCCACGAGTCGCGGCGCCTGGCCACCCTGGTCGAGGACCTCATGGAGATCTCCCGGCTGGATGCCGGGGCCGCGCCGATGGCCTGGGACCAGGTCGACGTGGGCCGGCTGGTGGCCTCGGCGGTGGCGGCCCGGGGCTGGGCCGACGCCGTGCGGGTCGAGGTCGCCGATGCCGGGACGACGGTGGCCGATCCTCGGCGGCTCGACGCCGTGGTCGCCAACCTGGTGGGCAACGCCCTGGAGCACGGCGCCCCGCCGGTGCGGGTCGTCGTCTCGGCCACCGCCGACGAGGTGCGGGTGGCGGTCTCCGACCACGGCCCGGGGATCCGCCCCGCCGACCTGGACCGGATCTTCGACCGCTTCTACAAGGCCGATCCGGCTCGCCCTGGGGGCCGGGGGTCCGGGCTGGGCCTGGCCATCGCCCGGGAAAACGCCCGCCTCCACGGCGGGGACGTCACCGTGGCCAGCTCGCCCGGCGCGGGCGCCACCTTCACCCTCTCGCTGCCCCGGCGTGTTGCCGAACCGTTACCCCCCGGCGATCCGGCCGTGACCACCGCCCGTCACGATGCGGTGCCATGAGGAAGATCGTTGTCGTGCTCGTCGCCGGGCTGCTGCTCACGGCCTGCGGGCCGGGGGGGACCACCGATGCCGGCCCCGTCCCCCAGGCCGCGCCCACCAGCATGGCGACGGCCGCCCCCCAGCCGACGGCCGCCCCCCAGCCGACGACCGACGTGTCGGTCTGGCTGGTCCGGGGTGAAGCGCTCCAGCCGGTCGTGCGCTCGGTGCCCAGGGTCGCCCGCATCGGGGCCGAGGCGGTCAAGGTCCTCCTGGCCGGCCCCACCACCGCCGAGGCCCGGTCGGGGCTGACCAGCGCCATCCCGGCCGCCACCCGCTTCAACGACCTGGTCATCGGCAGCGACGGGATCGCCAAGGTCGACCTGTCCCGGGACTTCGAGACCGGCGGCGGCAGCCTCGGCCTCACCCTGCGGCTGGGCCAGGTCACCTGCACGGTCGGCCAGTTCCCCACGGTGAAGGGGGTCCGCTTCGCCCTGGCCGGCGAGCTGGTGAGCGTGTTCTCGGGCGACGGGATCGTCCTCGACAAGCCGGTCACGTGCGACAGCTACCGCCAGGTTCTCCGGCCCCCGGCCGACACGGCGACGTTCGCCGGGATCTGGCCCTTCGCCACCAAGGCCGAGCTCGACGCCTACGCCGCCGGCACGGACAAGACCTACCGGGACCCGGTGGCCACGGCCCGGGACTTCGCGGCCAAGTACGTCGGCATGGACAACCCGCTCACCTTCGGCTTCACGTCGACCGGGACGGGCGCGGGGGAGGTCGGGGTCGGTCCCCGGTACGCCGAGGGCCAGACCCCGCTGGCCAACCCCCGGCCCACGTTCACCGTCGCCCTGCGCCAGCTCGGTGCCCAGGACGCCGGCGGGCCGTGGACGGTGGTGGGGGCGACGGCGCCGGAGATCGTGGTCGCCGTCCCCGGACCGGGCGACCGGGTGACCTCGCCGGCCCGCCTCTCGGGCCAGGCCCTCGCCTTCGAGGGGACGGTCAACGTGACCGTGCGGGAGGACGGGATGGTGGCAGCCCAGTCGTTGGGTAAAGGGATGGTGATGGGCGGGGGCGACCAGCTGCGGCCGTTCTCCGGCGACGTGGTCTTCCGGGCTCCCTCCAAGCCGGCCGGGGCCATCACCTTCGTGGAGCTCAGCGCCGCCGACGGAGCGATCCGCAAGGCGGCGGTCGTCCGGGTCAGGTTCTAGCGGCGGCCGCGGCGGTGGGGGGGAACTCCTCGGCCTCGGAGATGGCGTTCCACGCCCGCTGGTCGGCCGCCTGCCAGGACCAGAACGAGACGCCCTGGGCCCCGGCGGCCTGGCCGAAGCGCATGAACTTCCAGATCTCGTCGGGCGGGGGCACGCCCGGGCGGCCACCCTCGGCCCGCCCGTCGTAGGCCTGGCCGACCGGGAAGATCGGCTTGCCGTAGGGGGCGAGGTCGCGCAGCGCCCCGGTGACGTCGGTGTCCGGCTGGCGGTTGAGCCAGTAGACCATCGGGGCGATGGCGTCGAACGAGGCGACGACCTCGGCGTAGGGGTAGCTGATCTGCGGCGACGGCCGGGGCACGGTGGCGATGAGGGGGAACGAGGTGCCGACGGCGTCGCGCAGGAGCTCGCCGTACTGCGTCGCCGCCGGGCCGCTGATGGCGGTGCCCTCGCTTGCCGTCTCGATGTCGGCGGCGAACCCGTCGATGTGCTGCTTGCCGGGGGTGCGGTGCTGGATGGCCGCCTTGGCCCGGGCCACGTCGTCCTCAGGGGACAGCAGGCGGGGGAAGTCCCAGCCGTAGATCATGAGACCGGCGGCGTGGGCGGCGGGGACGATCCGGTCGAGAAAGGGGGCGGCGTAGAAGCCGTCCCAGCTCGAACCGGTCCGCACGTACAGGTGGGTCAGCCCGGCGGCCTTGGCCTTGGCCACGATGGCGTCCACGTTGCCGCCCTCGGTCTTTTCCGGCTCGTAGATCCACATGCCCTTGCCGTAGGGGAGCAGCGCGGTGACGCTCGGGCGCTTGGCCACCACCGCTTTGGCATTGCCGGTGAGGCCCAGGCTCGAGCCCACCCATCGGCCGACGGCGGCGGGGGCTTCGAGCCCGTTCACCCCCGTGGCCGTGCCGATCCCGGCGATGGCCATGATCACCGCGGTGATGAGGTTGACGCCCGCCAGGCGCCGCTGCTGCGGGCCCGTCCACAGCGTGGTCCGGCCATGGCGGTGGCGGGGGCTGGTCTCGGACCGGGGCGCCAGGTCGGCGGTCGACCGGGCGCCGAGGCCGCTGACCGTCGAGGGGCGGGGCCCGGCCGCCTCACGGGCGGGATCGGGGGGCGAAGGCGGCCCGTCGCTGGTGACCGGCCGTTCTTGCAGTACGAGCATTGGTCACGCTGGGACCTCGCAGCCGCGCCCTCCCACGCTGTCGGTGGTTTATGCGCGCGCCCAGCGTGGTTTCCCCCTCCGAGGGACTAGTTCGCCGCCGAAAGTGGTCGTCCCTGCCTGTTCAGCAAGAAAAAATGTTTGGGCCCCCGACGTAAGGGGTAACGCGGGAGGCCCGGTCTGCGGCGGCTGCTACTTGAACCAGATGCGCTGGTAGTCCCGGCTCTGGGGGTGGAGCAGCAGGGCGACCAGGGCGATCTCGAACAGCAGCGACAGGACGTCGCTGCCGAACGGGTAGCGGTAGCCGATCAGCTGGACGATGGCGTCGAAGCGCATGAGGAACGGCAGGATGGCCATGGCGATCCCCAGCCCGTACCCCCACTTGCGTTCGTTGGCGATGCCGTACCCGGCGGCGGCGCCGGCGGCGACGAGGACGAGGTAGGGGACCGGGAACGTGGCGTTGATCAGCATGAGGAACAGCAGGTACCCGGCGTTGAAGTAGAGCAGGTAGACGGCGATCAGCAGCGTCTGTGGCTGCCCTGGGTTCAAGAACCGGCGGCGTTCCATGCGGCTCATTGTGACAGCACCGGTCCCCGCGACGGCGGTTGGCCAGAAGGGGTCAACATGGCCGCGGCCAGCTGGCCGCAGGCGGCGGCGATGTCGGTGCCGCGGTTCCGGCGGATCGTGGCGTTCACCCGCGCCTCCACCAAGCGGTCCCGGAAGGCCCGCACCCCGGCCGGTGGCGTGCCGCGGGTGAGGTAGCCGGGTGTGGGGTTGAGTGGGATGAGGTTGACGTGGGCGGCCAGGGGCCGGGCGATGGCGGCCAGCTCGGCGGCGTCCGAGGAGCGGTCGTTGAGGCCGTCGATCAGCGCCCACTCGAACGACAACCGCCGGTTCTTCGACGCCGTCCACACCCGGCAGGCGTCGACCACCGCCGCCAGCGGGTACCGGCGGTTGATGGGGACGAGCTGGTTCCGCAGCTCGTCGTTGGCCGCGTGCAGGGACACGGCCAGGTTCACCGGCAGCCGCTCCGTGGCCAGCCGGCGGATGCCGGGCACGATCCCGACCGTCGACACGGTGAGGTGGCGGGCCGAGATCCCCACGTCGGCGTGCAACCGCTCGATGGCGGCCCACAGCGGCCCGTAATTGGCCAGGGGCTCGCCCATCCCCATGAAGACGACGTTGTTGACCCGCCCGGCGGGGGTGGCCCGACCAGCCCGGATGACCTGTTCGACGATCTCGCCCGTGGTCAGCTGGCGCTCGAAGCCGGCCTGGCCCGTGGCGCAGAACGAGCACGCCATGGCGCAGCCGGCCTGGGTGGAGACGCAGACGGTCACCCGTCCGGACGGGTAGGTCATCAGTACGGTCTCCACCCGGGCCCCGTCGGCCAGGGACCACAGCCACTTGGTGGTGTCCCCCTCGGCGCTGACCGACGTGGCGGCCGGGGTCAGGGCGGGCTGCAGCTCGGCCGCCAGGCGCTCCCGGAGCCGGCGGGGCAGGTCGGTCATCTCCTCCGGGGCCCGACCGAGGTGGAGGGCCCGCCACACCTGCCTGGCGCGGTAGCCGGGCTCGCCGGCCAGGATGCCGGCCAGGTCGGCCGGCGCCAGGTCGAATGTCGCGGGCATGCTCAAGGGTACGTTGGAGCGGCGATGTCCGATCCCCTTCCGCCGCCCCCGGAGAAGCACCACCCGGACATCCAGGGTGGCACGGCCCGGGCCGCGGTGTTCGGGGTGAGCGACGGCCTGGTCTCCAACGTGGCCATCGTGCTCGGCTTCGCCGGGGCCAACCCCGGGCCTGGCCTCATCCGCCTGGCCGGGCTGACCGGGCTCATCGGCGGGGCGGTGTCGATGGCCGCCGGGGAGTACGTGTCGATGAAGGCCCAGTCCGAGCTCCTCGAGCGCGAGCTGGAGATGGAGCGGATCGAGCTGCACCGCAGCCCCGAGGAGGAGCGGCTGGAGCTGGCCGCCATCTACCGGTCCCGGGGGGTCGACCCGGCCACCGCCGACCAGCTGGCCACCGCCCTCAGCCGCAACCCGGACCTGGCCCTCGAGACCCACGCCCGGGAGGAGCTGGGGATCGACCCGTCGTCGCTCGGGCGGCCGGTGAGCGCGGCGGCGTCGTCGTTCGTCTGCTTCTCCGTGGGGGCGGCCATCCCGCTGCTGCCGTACTTCCTCGGCACCGGCACCGGTGCCCTGGTCGCAGCGATCGTCCTGGCCGCCCTGGCCGGCTTGGCCGTCGGCGCCCTGTTGGCCCGGTTCACCGGGCGGCCCGCCCTGCTGTCGGCGTTGCGCCAGCTGTTCTTCACCGCCGTGCCGGCGGCGATCACCTTCGCCCTGGGCGCCGCCGTCGGGGTCAGCGGGGTCGGCTAGGCACGTCGCCGACGAAGGCCTGGTCGACGTGGTCCAGCGTGAACCCGAGCTTGTCGTAGAGCCGGAGGGCTGACGTGTTGTCGGCGTCGACGTAGAGCATGGCCTCGCCCAGCCCGATGGCTGCCAGGTGCTCGAGGCCGACCACGACCAACTCCCGGCCGAGCCCCCGCCCGCGAAAGCCGGGGTCGACGGCGACCACGTAGATCTCGCCCAGTGGCGGCTCGTGGTCGGGATGGACCTTGGTCCAGCAGAACCCGGCCAGCTTGCCGTCGCGCTCGTGGAGCAGGAAGCCGCGGGGGTCGAACCAGGGCTGGGCTTCCCGGTTGCGCAGGGTCTCGAGGTCCCAGCCCCCCTGCTCGGGGTGCCAGGCGAAGGCCCGGTTGTTGACCTCCAGCCACGCCCCCTCGTCCTGGCCGACGACGAAGGGGCGCACCGCCAGCCCGGAGCGCTCGTCGAGGGGGAGGGGCCGGCGGAGCTGGCGCAGCTCCCGGCCCCGGCGCAGGCCGATGGCGGCGGCCAGCTCGTCGTGGGCCGACGTGGGTTTCGGGACCCACAGGTGCACGTGGCCGCCCCCGGACTCGGCGACCAGCCCCACGGCGGCGTCCAGCAGGGTGCGGGCCACGCCCAGGTCCGGGCGACGGTGGTGGGGGTCGACCACGCACTCCAGGGCCCACGTGGCCTCGTGCCCGCCCGCCAGCTCGCGGGTCACCTGGGCGTAGCCGACCGGGTGCCCGTGGCCCGGCTCCCACGCGACCAGCCCGGCGAAATCGTGGCGGCCGCCGTTGACCAGATCGAGCCACTGGTGCTCGTCCAGCGGTGCGTGGCCGTCGACCTCGGCGGCGATGTCGAGCAGCTCGCTGACCGCCTCGATGTCGGCGCGGCCCATCTGGCGCTTGACCTCCAGGCGGGGCACCGAGCCAACGTAACCTCCCGGTCCATGGGCCGACCGCGAACCGCCAGGGGCCGGGCCCGGGAGACCCTGGCCCTCCTCGGCGACGAGTACCCGGGCACGGCCAAGGAGCTCTGTGCCCTGGTCCACGAGAACCCCTACCAGCTCTTGGCCGCCACCATCCTCTCGGCCCAGACGACCGACGAGGCGGTCAACTCCGTCACCCCCGCCCTCTTCGCCCGCTACCCGACCCCCGCCGACCTGGCTGCTGCCGATCCCGCCGACGTCGAGGTCATCGTCCATCCCACCGGGTTCTTCCGGGCCAAGACCCGCAGCCTGCTGGGCATGGCCGGGGCCTTGGAGGAGCGCTTCGGGGGGGAGGTCCCGTCCCGGATGGAGGATCTGGTCACCGTTCCCGGGGTGGGCCGCAAGACGGCCAACGTGGTCCGCAGCGTCGGGTTCGGCCTGCCCGGGCTGCCGGTCGACACCCACGTCGGGCGCCTGTCGCGCCGGCTGGCCCTGACCACCGAGACCGACCCGGTCAAGGTCGAGATGGACCTGAACGCCCTCGTCCCCGCCGCCGACCGCGGCGCCTTCAGCCTGCGCCTGATCCTGCACGGCCGGCGCGTCTGCCAGGCCCGCCGCCCCCGCTGTGACGAGTGCGTTCTGGCCCACTTCTGCCCCAAGGTCGGGGTGGTTGAAATCGCCCCCCGCTTGGGAACAAAGTCCGGTACGTAGTACGTTCTAATCATCGAGGGATCAGGTTCCCGCCACCTGGATCCCCCTAGGCGGTTCACCGGGTTCCGCCGCCCGGACCGCCCCCCGATGGCGCCCTACGGGGCGCCATCGGCCGTTCACGGCCTAATCGAGCATCCCGATGGCGCCCTGCGGGGCGCCATCGGCCGTTCACGGCGGAGTCACGGCCCGGTCTTGCGCAGGCGCTCGGTCAAGCCGGCCAGGCGGCGGCCGGCGGCCCCCAGGTTGCGCTCGACCGCGAACAGCTCCTGGGCTACCCAGTCGGCCTTGGTGTTGGCCAGGCCCTCGGCCATGGCGGTGACCCGCCGGGCCAGCTCGTCCAGTGCGGTCGACATGGAGGAGAGCTCGGCGGGGGACACGTCGACGGGGGCCACGGCCCTGGTTTATCCCAACGGGCCGGCTTCGAGCGCACCGGTACCATCGACGGCATGCTCAGCCGCCTCGACCTGCGGGGTGCGGGCGGCGACATCCGGTCCCGCCTGCCCCGCCCCGCCCCCTCCGGCCCGCCGCCCATCGACGCCGTCCGGGAGATCCTGGCCGAGGTGCGCAAGCGGGGCGACGACGCCGTGCGCGAGTACACCCTCCGCTTCGACAAGGCCGACCTCGACGACCTGCGGGTTCCCCCGGAGCAGCTGCAGGCCGCCCTGTCCGCGACCCCGCCGGCCCTGCGCCTGGCGCTGGAGGCGGCGCACGGAGCGATCGCCGCCTACCACCGCACCCAGCTGCACGACTCGCCCCCCTACGTGCGGGACGGGGTCGCCATCCGCGAGCTGCGCCGGCCGGTGGACCGGGCCGGCGTGTACGTCCCCGGCGGCCGGGCGGGCTACCCGTCGACCGTGCTCATGACCGCCGTCCCCGCCCGGGTCGCCGGGGTCGGCGAGGTCGTGCTGTGCGTGCCCCCCCGGCCCGACGGCACCGTCGACCCGCCCACCCTCGCCGCCGCCGCCCTGGCCGGCGTCTCCGAGGTGTACCGGGTCGGGGGGGCCCAGGCCATCGCGGCCATGGCCTACGGGACCGAGAGCATCCGCCCGGTCGACGTGATCGTCGGCCCCGGCAACGTCTATGTGGCCCTGGCCCAGCGCGAAGTGGCGGCCGAGGGGGCGGTGGGGGTCTCGTCCGCCTTCGCCGGTCCCTCCGAGGTGGTGGTGATCGCCGACTCGACGACGCCCGTCGAGTGGGCCGCCATCGACGTGGTCGTCCAGGCCGAGCACGGGCCCGACGGGCTGGCCTGGCTCGTCACCTGGGACGAGGACGCCGCCGACCAGGTGACCGCGGCGGTGGCGCGGCTGGTGGCCGAGTCGCCCCGCCGGGCCGAGATCGAGGCCACCCTCGACGGCGGCGGGTACGCGGTCCTGGTCGACGGGCCCGAGCAGGCCATGGAGGTGGCCAACGCCATCGCCCCCGAGCACCTCGAGCTCATGTGCGAGCGCCCCGAGGGCTTGCTGCCCCTGGTCCGCCACGCCGGGGCGGTGTTCCTCGGGCCCTGGGCCCCGGCGTCGGTGGGCGACTACCTGGCCGGCCCCAGCCACGTCCTGCCCACCTACGGGTCGGCCCGCTTCGCCGGCGGCCTGCGGGTGGACGACTTCGTCCGCTACATCCACGCCATCGCCCTGGACGCCGACGCCCTGGCCGGCGTGGCCACCAGCGTGGCCACCCTGGCCGACGCCGAAGGGCTGGCCGCCCACGCCGAGTCCGTCCGCATGCGGCTGCGGGAGCCCGAGTGATCGAGAGCGGCCCGGGAGGCCGGTCCATGATTGCAGTACGAGAAGACCTGGCCGAGCTGGAGGGGTACCACTCGCCCCAGGTCACGGTCGACGTGCGGCTCAACACCAACGAGTCCCCCTACCCCCCGCCGGCCGCCTGGCGGGAGGCGTTCCTGGAGGAGCTGGCGACCACGCCGTTCCACCGGTACCCCGACCGGGAGGCGCGGGCGCTGCGGGAGGCCATCGGTGAGCTGCACGGCGTCGGCCCCGAGCAGGTGCTGGCCGGCAAGGGGTCGAACGAGGTCATCCAGGCCCTGTGCCTGGCGTACGGCGGCCCCGGCCGGACGGTGGCCGTCTTCGAGCCCACGTACGCCCTGCACTCCCACATCCCCCGGATCACCGGGACCGGCGTGGCCGTCGGCCAGCGGGGGGAGGACTTCACCCTCGGCCCCGACGAGGTCCGGCGGCTGCTGGAGGAGTCGCAGCCGGCCATCACCTTCCTGTGCTCGCCCAACAACCCGACGGGGGTGATCGACGGGCCGGACGTGGTCGAGGCCGCCCTGGCCGCCGCCCCCGGGCTGGTGCTGGTCGACGAGGCCTACGCCCAGTTCTCGCCCCGATCGGCCCTGTCCCTGCTGGCCGACGACCGCCCGCTGGCCGTCACCCGCACGTTCTCCAAGACGTGGTCGATGGCGGCCTGCCGGCTCGGCTACCTGGTCGCCCCCGCCCCGATCGTGGCCGCCGCCGAGCGGGCCATGCTCCCGTACCACCTGGACGCCCCCACCCAGATCGCCGGCCGGCTGGCCCTGCGGTTCACGGCCGAGATGGAGGCCCGGGTGGCGTCCCTGGTCGCCGAGCGGGAGCGGCTGTCCGCCGCCCTGGCCGCCCTCCCGGTCGATACCTGGCCCTCGGGCGCCAACTTCATCCTGTTCCGCCCCCGCCAGGATGGGGTCTGGAAGGCCCTCCTCGACCGCTCGGTCCTGGTCCGCGACTGCTCGTCGTGGCCCCGCCTCGACGGCTGTCTCCGCGTAACCGTCGGCACCCCCGCCGAGGACGACGCTTTTGTTGCCGCCCTCACGGAGGTTCTGGCATGAGCCGCACCGCCACCCGCTCACGGGTGACGAAGGAGACCTCGATCGAGATCCGCCTGGACCTCGACGGGACCGGCCAGACCAAGGTCTCGACCGGGCTGCCCTTCTTCGACCACATGGTCGACCAGCTGGGCCGCCACGGCGGGTTCGACCTGGAGCTGACCGCCACCGGGGACCTGCAGGTCGACGCCCACCACACCGTCGAGGACGTCGGCATCGCCCTGGGGGAGTGCCTGCGGGAGGCGCTGGGCGACAAGGCCGGCGTGCGCCGGTTCGCCTCCATGTCGCTGCCGCTCGACGAGGCCCTGGTGGAGGTGGCCCTCGACCTGTCCGGCCGGCCGTACCTGCACTACGAGGTCGAGCCGGGCGCCGAGCCCCTCGGCTCCCCCCCGTTCGACCCCCAGCTGGCCGAGGAGTTCTGGCGGGCCTTCGCCACGTCGGCCCTCATCACCCTCCACCTCGACCTCAAGCGGGGTAAGAACTCCCACCACATCCTGGAGGCCTCGTTCAAGGCGGTGGCCCGAGCCCTGCGCGACGCCGTCCGGGTGGAAGGGACCGGCGTGCCGTCGACCAAGGGCACGCTGTGACCGCATGATCGCGGTGCTCGATTACGGGATCGGCAACCTGCGGTCGGCGCAGAAGGCGCTGGAGAAGGTCGGGGCCGAGGCGGTGCTGACCGCCGATCCCGCCCTGGTGGCCGCCGCCGCCGCCGTCGTCCTGCCCGGCGTGGGCCACGTGGGCCGGTGCCTGGAGGCGCTGCGGGAGAGCGGGCTGGAGGAGCCGGCCCGGGAGGCCATCGACGCCGGCAAGCCGTTCATCGGGATCTGCGTGGGCATGCAGATGCTCTACGACGGCTCGGACGAGGCCCCCGACGCCAAGGGCATGGGCGTCCTCCCCGGGCGGGTCCGCCTGCTCCCCGACGGGGTCAAGCGGCCGCAGATGCAGTGGAACGTCCTCGACCACCGCCCGACCCCCATGCTGGCCGGCCTCGACGACCCGATCTGGATGTACTTCGTCCACTCCTACGCCCCCGAGATGTCCGGCGACGTCGTGGCCACCTGCGACTACGGCGGGCCGGTAGTCGCCGCGGTGGTCCGCGACAACCTGTGGGCCACCCAGTTCCACCCCGAGAAGTCCGGCGCCGCCGGCCTTCACCTCCTGGCCAACTTTGTTTCTGTTTCCGGCCATTGACCTCCGGGGCGGCCGGGTTGTCCGGCTGTTCCAAGGCGACTTCGACAAGGAGACGGTCTACGGGACCGACCCGGTGACGGTGGCCGAGGGGTACGCAGCGGCGGGCGCCCAGTGGATCCACGTCGTCGACCTCGACGCCGCCCGCACCGGTACGCCGGAGAACCGCCCGACCATCGCCGCCGTCGCCGCCGCCGTCGGGACGACGGTCCACGTCCAGGCCAGCGGCGGCGTCAGGGACCAGGCGTCGGCCGAGGAGCTGCTGGCCTGCGGCGTCGACCGGGTCGTCATCGGCACCGCCGCGGTCGAGTCCCCCGAGCTGGTCTACGAGCTGGCCGGCCACCACCAGGTGGCGGTCGGGATCGACACTCGCGGCCGCGAGGTGGCGGTCCGGGGCTGGACGGAGGGGTCGGGGGTCGACCTGTCCGACCTGCTCGGCCGCTTCGCCGGCCGCGGGGTCGCCGCCGTCATCCTCACCGACATCGCCCGGGACGCCACCCTGGCCGGTCCCGACATCGAGGGGCTGGCCTCGGCCCTGGAGGCCACCGAGATCCCGGTGATCGCCTCCGGGGGCGTCGGCGCCCTGGCCGACCTGGAGGCCCTGGCCACGCTGACCGCCGGCGGCCGAGGGCTG
Organism: Acidimicrobiales bacterium; assembly: GCA_035494015.1. Taxonomy (GTDB): domain Bacteria; phylum Actinomycetota; class Acidimicrobiia; order Acidimicrobiales; family AC-14; genus CADCTB01. The sequence continues at coordinate 11,122 of DATJHJ010000038.1, read as the reverse complement.
GAAGGGGCCATCGTGGGCAAGGCCCTGTACGAGGGGCGGTTCACGGTGGAGGAGGCGATCGCCGCGTGCGGGCAGTGAGGGTCATCCCCTGCCTCGACGTGGACGGGGGGCGGGTGGTCAAGGGGGTGAACTTCGTCGATCTGGTGGACGCCGGCGACCCGGCCGAGCTGGCCGCCCGCTACGACGCCGAGGGGGCCGACGAGCTCGTCTTCCTCGACATCACCGCCAGCTCCGACGCCCGTCAGACCATGGTCGACGTGGCCCGCCGGACGGCCGAGACCGTGTTCATCCCCTTCGCCGTCGGCGGTGGGATCCGCAGCGTCGACGACGCCCGGGCCCTGCTGCGGGCGGGGGCCGACAAGGTCGGGGTCAACACCGCCGCCGTCGACCGGCCTCGGCTCGTCGCCGAGCTGTCGGCCGAGTTCGGGGCCCAGTGCGTGGTCGTCGCCATCGACGCCAAGGCCTGGCCCAGCGGCCGAGAGCGGCGAGCATGGCGCGTGTACACGCACGGCGGGCGCACGCCGACCGAGCTCGACGCCGTCGGATGGGCGCAGGAGTGCGAGCGGCTGGGGGCGGGCGAGATCCTGCTCACCTCCATGGACCGCGACGGGACCCGCGGCGGCTACGACCTGGCCATGACCCGGGCCGTCGCCGACGCGGTGGGGATCCCGGTCATCGCCAGCGGGGGCGTGGGCACGCTCGACCACCTCGCCGACGGCGCCCTGGCGGGAGGCGCCGATGCCGTGCTGGCGGCATCGATCTTCCATTTCGGCGAGCACACGGTGCGGGAGGCCAAGGCCCACCTCAGCCGCCGGGGGGTGCCGGTCAGACCTTCTTGACCCGCCGTTTACCCTTAGGCGATGGCCGAGCCCCGCATCCTGTCCATCGTGCTCGCCGGGGGCGAGGGCAAGCGGCTGTTCCCGCTCACCGCCGACCGGGCCAAGCCGGCCGTCCCCTTCGCCGGCCACTACCGCCTGATCGACTTCGCCCTGTCCAACCTGGCCAACGCCGGTTACCTGCGCATGGTCGTGCTCACCCAGTACAAGAGCCACAGCCTGGGCCAGCACCTGAGCCGGACGTGGCGCATGTCGACCCTGCTCGACCAGTACGTGACCATGGTCCCGGCCCAGATGCGCCACGGGCCCCACTGGTTCTCGGGCTCGGCCGACGCCATCTTCCAGAACCTCAACCTGGTCAACGACGACCGGCCCGAGTACATCTGCGTCTTCGGCGCCGACCACATCTACCGCATGGACCCGCGGCAGATGGTCGCCGCCCACGTCGACTCCGGCGCGGGCGTGACCGTGGCCGGCATCCGCGTACCCCGCTCGCAGGCCTCCGCCCTCGGGGTCATCGAGCCCGGGATCGGGACCAAGATCGAGGCCTTCCTGGAGAAGCCGGACGACCCGCCGGGCCTCCCCGACCAGCCCGAGTGCGTGTTCGCGTCCATGGGCAACTACGTGTTCTCCACCAAGACGCTGATCGAGGCGGTAAGCGACGACGCCAAGGACCACGAGTCCCACCACGACATCGGGGGCGACATCATCCCGGCCATGGTCAAGGCCGGCGAGGCCCACGTCTACGACTTCAACACCAACGAGGTACCGGGGGCCACCGACCGGGACCGGGCCTACTGGCGCGACGTCGGGACCCTCGACTCCTACTACGACTCCCACCGCGACCTGGTCTCGGTCTATCCGGTGTTCAACCTCTACAACCGGCGCTGGCCGATCTACACGTCGGTTCCCCAGATGCCGCCGGCCAAGTTCGTGCTGGAGGACGGGGGCCGAACCGGCCAGGCGTTCAACTCCCTGGTCAGCGCGGGGGCGATCATCTCGGGGTCGACGGTGCGGAACTCGGTCCTGTCGCCCGGCGTCATCGTCGACTCCCACGCCCTGGTCGAGGACTCGGTCCTCATGCACGACGTCGTCGTCGGCGAGGGCGCCATCGTCCGCCGGGCCATCCTCGACAAGCACGTGGTCGTACCGCCGGGCGCCCGGATCGGCGTGGACGGCGACGACGACCGCCGCCGCTTCACCGTGTCGCCCAACGGGGTGACGGTGCTGGGCAAGGGCGAGCAAGTTCCGCGAGCTTGAGAATTGCCCTCCTGACCCGGGAGTACCCGCCGGAGGTCTACGGCGGGGCCGGGGTCCACGTCACCCAGCTCGTCGAGCATCTGGCCAAGCTGGTCGACGTCGACGTCCATTGCTTCGGCGGGGCGCGGGAGGGGGCCGTCGCCTACCAGCCCTGGGCGGTGCTCGACGAGGGCCCGCTGCGGGTCATGTCGGTCGACCTGGCCATGGCCGGGGGCGTGGGCGTGTGCGGGGTCGACCTGGTCCACAGCCACACCTGGTACGCCAACCTGGGCGGCCACCTGGCGTCGATCCTGCACGGCGTCCCCCACGTCATGACCGCCCACAGCCTGGAGCCGCTGCGGCCGTGGAAGGCCGAGCAGCTGGGTGGCGGGTACGGGCTGTCGCTGTTCTGCGAGCGGACGGGGATGGAGTCGGCCGCCGCGGTCATCGCCGTGTCGGCCGGGATGCGGGCCGACATCCTGGCCACGTACCCCTCGGTCGAGCCCGGCCGCGTCCACGTCATCCACAACGGGATCGACACCGAGGCGTGGCGGCCGATGGCCGACGCCGGCACGCTGGCCCGCCTCGGCATCGACCCGGGCGGGCCGTCGGTGGTCTTCGTCGGTCGCATCACCCGCCAGAAGGGGGTCGAGCACGCCCTGGCCGCGGCGGCGTCGATCGACCCGAAGGCCCAGGTCGTGCTGTGCGCCGGCGCCCCCGACACCCCCGAGATCGGGGCCGAGATGCGGGCGCTGGCCGCGGCGGTGGAGGCCGAGCGGGGTGGGCTGGTGTGGGTCGAGGAGATGCTGCCCCGGGCCGAGCTGGTCCAGGTGCTGAGCGCGGCATCGGTGTTCCTGTGCCCGTCGGTCTACGAGCCCTTCGGCCTGACGAACCTGGAGGCCATGGCCTGCGAGCTGCCGGTCGTGGCGTCGGCCGTGGGCGGCATCCCCGAGATCATCGTCGAGGGGGTGACGGGCCACCTCGTCGCCTACGACCCCGACCACGCCGCCTTCGCCGCCGCCCTGGCCGAGCGGGTCAACGGGTTGCTGGCCGAGCCCGAGCGGGCCGCGGCCATGGGCCGAGCCGGGCGGGCGCGGGCCATCGAGCACTTCGGCTGGCCGGCGGTCGCGGCCCGTACCGTCGCCCTGTACGAGACACTGGTCCCGTGACGAAGCAGCCGATCACCATGCTGAGCGACCGGCTGCTGGTCCAGATCCCCCAGAACGAGGGCGAGCGGGCCAGCCGGGGCGGCATCCTCATCCCGGCCACGGCCCAGGTGTCCAAGCGCCTGGCCTGGGCCGAGGTGGTCGCCATCGGGCCGCAGGTGCGCAACGTCGAGCCCGGCGACAGCGTGCTGTTCAACCCCGAGGACCGCTACGAAGTCGAGGTCCGCGGCGAGGACTACATCATCCTGCGCGAGCGGGACATCCACGCGGTGGCGTCCGAACGCATCGAAGGCGGAACAGGGCTGTACTTGTAGGCTGGGGTCGTGCCCGTAGCCACTCCCATCTCCGCTCGCGACGAGGATCTGGCCAACGTCACCTTCAACGCCGACGGGCTGGTGCCCGCCATCGTCCAGGAGGTGGGGACGGGCCAGGTGCTGATGATGGCCTGGATGAACGACGAGTCCCTACGCAAGACCCTGGAGACCGGGCGGACCTGGTTCTGGAGCCGGTCGCGCCAGGAGTACTGGTGCAAGGGGGAGACGTCGGGGGACCGCCAGTTCGTCCGCCAGGCCTTCTACGACTGCGACGGGGACACCCTGCTGTTCGTCGTCGAGCAGGAGGGGCGGGGCGCCTGCCACACCGGCGAGCACTCCTGCTTCTACCGGGCCTTCGGACACGGTGCGAGCACCGAAGCGGAGCGGAGGAGCGCAGCGCCCATCGGATACGGTGCAGCCGAGTAGGGCCGACTTCCACGCCCTGGCCGCCGACCACACGGTCGTCCCGGTGTGGCGGGAGGTCGTCGCCGACATGGAGACCCCGGTCTCGGCCTTCCTGAAGCTGGTCGGGCCGGACGGGAGCGGGTTCCTGCTGGAGTCGGTCGAGAACGGCGACACGTGGGGCCGCTTCTCGTTCGTGGGGCGCGACCCGTCGCTGGTCTTGGTCGCCCGGGGACGCCGTATCGAAGTCGACGGCCGCCTGCCGGCGGGCGTGCCGCTCGACGGGGGCGTGCTGGCCGCGCTGGAGGGCCTGCTCGACGTCTACCGCTCGCCCGCCTTCGCCGACCTGCCCCCGCTGCACGGCGGCGTGGTCGGGTTCCTCGGCTACGACGTGGTCCGGGAGGTCGAGCGCCTGCCCGCCCCGCCACCGGACGACCTGGGCCTGCCCGACGCCGTCCTGTCGGTCATCGGCCACCTGGCCGCCTTCGACCACTGGCGCCAGCGGGTGTGGCTGATCGAGAACGTCCTGGTCGCCCCGGGGGCCACCGCGGCCGAGCTGGACATCGCCTACGACCTGGCCGCCGACCGCCTCGACGCCTCCGCGGCCGACCTCGGGCGGCCGCTGGCGTACCGCCCGGCCGAGCCGCCGGATCCCGCCGACCCCCTGCCCGAGGTGCGTTCCACTGTCGGCCCCCGCGCCTACTGCGAGGCCGTCGCCGTGGCCAAGGAGCACATCCTGGCCGGCGACGTCTTCCAGGTCGTCCTCTCCCAGCGCTTCGACCTGGACCTGGCGGCCGACCCCTTCGACGTCTACCGGGTCCTGCGCCAGGTCAACCCCAGCCCGTACATGTACTTCCTGCGCCATCCCGAGATCACCGTCGTGGGGTCGTCGCCCGAGCCCATGGTCCAGCTCCGGGCCGGCCGGGTGGTGTCCCGGCCCATCGCCGGCACCCGCCCCCGGGGGGCCACGCCGGAGGAGGACCGCCGCCTGGCCGGCGAGCTGATCGAGCACCCCAAGGAGGTGGCCGAGCACGTCATGCTCGTGGACCTGGCCCGCAACGACGTGGGCCGGGTGGTGCGCTTCGGCACCGAGACGGTCGACGAGATGATGACCCTGGAGCGCTACAGCCACGTCATGCACCTCACGTCGCAGGTCTCCGGCCAGCTCAAGCCGGGCAAGGGGCCGATCGACGTCCTGCGGGCCACCCTGCCCGCCGGCACCGTCTCGGGGGCGCCGAAGGTGCGGGCCATGGAGATCATCGACGCGTTGGAGCCGACCAAGCGGGGCCCGTACGCGGGCGTGGTCGGCTACCTGGACTTCTCGGGCAACCTGGACACCGCCATCGCCATCCGCACCATGCTGATCGCCGCCGACGGCCGGGCCTCCGTCCAGGCCGGTGCCGGCATCGTGGCCGACAGCGACCCCGCGGCCGAGGACGAGGAGTGCCGCAACAAGGCCGCCGCCCTCCTCGCCGCCGTCCCCGCCGCCCGCCGCATGCGAGCGCCCACCCATGCTTGACGACGACTACCGGGCGCTGCGAGAGGCGGCGGGCGCCGTCGAGCTGCCCCGCGACTTCGTGCGGGTGGCCGGCCCGGACGCGGTCACCTTCCTCCAGGGCCAGCTGTCGCAGGACGTGGCCGCCCTGGCCGTGGGCGGGTCGGCGTGGGCGCTGCTGTTGCAGCCCCAGGGCAAGGTGACCGCCTTCATGCGGGTGCTCAGGGTGGGCGACGAGGAGCTCGTGCTGGAGACCGACGCCGGGTTCGGGCCCGCGGCGATCGAGCGGCTCAACCGGTTCAAGCTGCGGGTGAAGGCCGACCTGGGCCCGCTCGACTGGCGATGCGTCGCCGTCCGGGGGCCCGGGTCGCGGGAAGCGGCAGCGGGCGGGACCGGGACCGTCGTGGTGGCCGACTGGCCCGGGCTGCCCGGGGCCGACCTCGTCGGTGAGACCGCGGCCGCCCCTCCCGGCGTCCCGTTGGTCTCTATGGAGGCGTACGAGGCGGTGCGGATCGAAGCCGGGATCCCGGTGATGGGCCGGGAGCTGAACGAGGGCACCATCCCGGCCGAGGCCGGTATCGTCGACCGCTCGGTCAGCTTCACCAAGGGCTGCTACACCGGCCAGGAGCTGGTGGCGCGGATCGACTCGCGGGGCGGCAACGTCCCTCGCCGCCTGCGCGGCCTGGTCCTCGCCGCCCCGGCGCCGGCGGGCGCCACCCTGCGAGCCGAGGGCAAGGACGTCGGCGAGCTGACCAGCGTGGCCGTATCGCCTGCCCTCGGGAGGGTCGCCCTGGCCTACGTGCGGCGGGCCATCGAGCCGCCGGCCGAGGTGGAGGTGGCCTGGGAGGGCGGTAGCACGTCCGCTCATGTCGAGGCCCTGCCGCTCGTGCCCTGATGCGCCGGATCCTGTGCGTCGTGCTGGCGGTGGTCGCCGTCGCGGCCGTCGCCTGCAGCAGCGGCAAGCCGGCGGCGGCGCCGATCACCGCCCCGCCGACCGAGGTGCCGACCACGACGCCTCCTTCGAGCACCACGCCGTCGACCGCCAAGCCCACCACCACGTCCAGCACCGTGCCCCGGACCACGGTCACGACCTCGCTCACCCTCGGCCCCGGCAACGCCTACCTGAGCGGATCGGTGAACGGCCCGCAGGGCCCGGTCGACGGGGCGACGGTGCACGTCGAGCGGATCGTGGGCAAGGCGGTGGCGACCGCCGACGTGCAGAGCGCCGGCGGTCAGTGGCAGCTCCCCGCCGTCCTCGGCGGTTCGTACCGGGTCCGGGCGTTCAAGTCGCCCGACCTGGCCCAGTCCGACGTCCAGACGTTCTTCCTGGCCGCCAATGAGCGCAAGGTGGTCGACTTCACGTTGACGGCCGCCGGCGGTGATCGCATCACCGCGGCCATCAACCCCAGCCCGCCCCGAGTCGACCAGCCGTCGATCCTCACCGTGACGGTGGGCGTGGGCCGGGTCGACGACCAGGGCCGTCCCGCCCTCACGCCCCGGCCGAACGTGCTCCTGACCCTTAACCCCGCCCCCGGCTACGCCCTGGACAGCCCGGCGCAGGTCCTCACCGACGGCAACGGGGCGGGGTCGTGGCGGATCCGCTGCCTCGCCGAGGGCACCAGCTCCCTCTCCCTCCAAGTGGGCACCGGTGTGACCTCCGTCAACCTGCCGTCCTGCGGCCCGGCGCCGGCGCCAACCACGACCAAACCCGCTTAGCGCCACGGGCGGAGGGCGACCACCATCCGCGTGCCGCGGGCGGGAGCACCCTGGGCCTGCACCGTCGCCCCCATGGCCGCGGCCAGCTCGGCCACGATGGCCAGTCCCAGCCCGGTGCCGACCTGGCGGGCCGGAGCGCGCTTGGACGTCCAGAACGGCTCGAACACGTGGGCCAGGTCGGCTGCCGGGATCCCCGGCCCGTCGTCGTCCACCCACAAGGTCACCGCGTCGGCGGTGCGGGCCGCGCCCACCGAGATCGACCGGGCGGCGTACTTGAGGGCGTTCTCGACCAGGTTGGCCAGGATCTGGGCCAGGCGGTCGGGGTCGGCGGCGGCGGTGAGGTCGGCGGTGGCCGGGTCGCCGGGGAGCACGGTGAGGGTCACGCCCGCAGCGTCGGCCGCCGGCCGGAAACCTTCGGTGGTGTCGGCCAGCACCTCGCGGACGTCCGTGGCCCGGATGTCGAGGGAGAAGCGGCGGGCGTCGAGCTTGGCCAGCTCGAGCAGGTCGCCGACCAGGCGTTCCAGCCGGCGAGCCTCGGCGCTGATGATCGACGCCGCGTGGGCCGGGTCCGGCGCCTTGCCCTCCGACAGGGCCTCGGCGAACCCCCGGATGGAGGTGAGCGGCGTGCGGAGGTCGTGCGAGACCGAGAGGAGGAACTGGCGCTCCAGGCCCCGCGACCGCTCAAGTCCCTCGGCCATGGCGTTGATCGACCGGGCCAGGCCGACGAGCTCCTCACCGTCGGCCGCGTTCTCGGGGACCCGGGCGGCCAGGTCGCCCGACGCGATGCGCCCGGTGGCCGCCTCGGCTTCGCGGAGCGGGCGGGTCAGGCGCTGGCCAAGGTTGGCGGCCACCGCCACCGCGACCAGCAGGGTGAGGGCGACCATCACGAAGAACCACGGCCCGAGCACGCCCCGGGTGGGCTGGAGGCGGCGGGTGAGGACCACGACCATGAGGTTCTCGCCCCGGGGTGCGGGGGCGGCGGCGAAGGCCAGCGACCCGTGGGTCCCGGTGACCAGGTGACCGCTCTGCAGGCGGGGGAGGCGAAGGTCGCTCTCGGTCAGGCCACTGGGGATGGCGCCGGGGGCTCGGCAGGTCTGGCCGAAGCACAGCACGCCGCCGTCCTCCAGCCGCAGGGCGACCTGCACCGTCGCCAGCCCCACTCGCTGCACGGTCTCGATCCTCCGGGCCAACCGCTGGGCCTGGGCGCCGAGGTCGCGCCGGGCCTGCACCCGCGCCTCCACACGGGTCACGACCAGGGTGCCGAGGGTGGCGACGAGCAGGGCGCCCGTCACCACCGCGACGATGGTGAGGGTGAGGCGGCGGGTCATCCGAGCCGGTAACCCACCCCCCAAACCGTGGCCAGCGGGAGCCCGGGCCCGAGCTTCTTGCGCAGCTGGCCGACGTGGACGTCGATGGTGCGCTCGTCGCCGTACCAGTCCGGCCCCCAGACCGCGTCCAGGATCTGCTGGCGACTGAGGGCCAGCCCCTCGTTGGCGGCCAGGTAGCGCAGCAGGTCGAACTCCTTGGTGGCCAGCGGGATGACCGTGCCGTCCCGCCGGGCCTCGCGCCGCTTCACGTCGACCTCCACGTCGCCCGCCGTCAGGACGTCCGCCGCCCCCTCGCTCCGGGACGGCCCCGCCGTGCGCCGGAGGATGGCCTTGACCCGGGCCACCAGCTCGCGGGGGGCAAAGGGCTTGGTCACGTAGTCGTCCGCCCCCAGCTCCAGCCCCAGCACCCGGTCGATCTCGCCGTCGCGGGCGGTGAGCATGAGGATCGGCACGTCCGTGGTCGCCCGCAGGCGCCGGCACACCTCCAGCCCGTCGATCCTGCCCGGCAGGCCCACGTCGAGGATGACGATGACCGGCCGCTGGTTTCTCACCGCTTCGATGCCGCGCTCGCCGTTCGCCGCCTGGACGACGCGGAACCCCTCCTGGCGCAGGTAGAGCTCGACCAGGTCGGCGATGTGCTGGTCGTCCTCGACCACGACGATCGTCGCTTCGCTCATCCCGCCACGAACTTGGCACAGTTTTCATGCCCTGGGCATGAGAACCGTGCCAAGTTCACGCGGCCAGGGCCCGGAACAGCAGGCTGGCGACGGCACCAGGCGTCTCGACCACGGACTCCCAGGTGATCGGGAGGATCCGCCAGCCGATGGCGGTCAGCAGGTTGTTGCGGGTGTGGTCGCGGCCCCATGCCTGCCGGCTGCCGTGATGGCGGTAGCTGTCGGCCTCGGCGGCGACGCGGGCGTCGGGCCAGGCCAGGTCGAGGAAGGCTCGGCGGCCTCCCGGCAGGACGACCTCGTACTGCGGCACCGGGCGGGGCAGACCGGCGTCCTCCGTCAGTGCCAACAGGCGTCGCTCGAACTCACTCTGCGTCCATCGCCCCCCCTTGCGGACCTCCAGCAGCTGGCGGAGGGCGGCGACGCCGCGCTGGCCCCGGAGGGCGCCGTCGATCCGGCGCTGCAGGTAGGCGCTGCTGGCCAGCCCGCGGAGGAGGGCGTCGTCGAGCGCGGCTTCCAGCTTGCCGGGCGGTAGTACGGCGGCGAGACCGAGGAGGGTGGCCGGGACTCGGGTACGAGCGATGCCGTTTCGTACCTCGATGTCGCAGGACGACAGGGCGGACGCCCGGTGGACGACGATGCCGGCCGGGCGGGGCGCCCGCCCGCGCTCGACGGTCACGTCGACGCGTGGATCGACGCCGGCCAACCCGTGCAGGAAGGCGGCGGCGCGGTGCGAGGCGATCCCCCCGGTGGCCAAGGTGGCCGCTGTGATCCGCTGCTCCCAGGTGGGCTCAGCGGATGCCAACCGGTACACCCCGTGGTGGACCGGGACCAGGAGCCCGGCGCGCAACCGATGGTCCACCACGTGCCCGGGGACACCCGCGGCGATCAGCTGGCTGCGGCTGACGGCCCAGTGCTGGGCGCCGGCGATGTCGGAGATGATCCTGTCCGCCTGCATCACCCCAGCCAAGCAGGGGGGTGCGACAACTACGCTCGGGGGCGATGGGCACCGTGCTGGACCGGATCGTGGCGGCTCACCGGGAAGCGGCGGCGGCCGATACCCGGGACCTGGAGCGGTTGAAGGAGGAGGCGGCGGCTGCGCCCCCGGCTCGGGCGTTCCGCAAGGGGCTGGGCCACTACGGGATCACGGTGATCGCCGAGATCAAGCGGCGGTCGCCGTCCAAGGGCGACCTGGCCCCCGCCCTGGACCCGGCGGCGATGGCCACGGCCTACGCCGACGCTGGCGCGGCCGCCCTCTCCGTGCTTACCGACCGCGAGTTCTTCGGCGGCTCCGCCGACGACCTGGTCGCGGCTCGGGCCGTGGTCGACCTGCCCGTCCTGCGCAAGGACTTCGTCGTCGACGACCGCGACGTCTGCGACGCCCGCATCATGGGCGCCGACGCGGTCCTGCTCATCGTCGCCGCGCTGTCGGACGACGAGCTCAAGCGGTTCCACGCCCTGGCCGCCGAGCTGGGCATGGCCGCCCTGGTCGAGGTCCACGACGAGGCCGAGGTCGCCCGGGCGGTCGTCATCCACGCCGACCTCGTCGGCGTGAACCAGCGTGACCTGCGCACCTTCGAGGTCGACACCGGCCGGGCCGCCCGCCTGTCCCACTCCATCCCCAGCGGGGTGCGAAAGGTGGCCGAGTCCGGCATTCGCACCGCGGACGACCTCAGCCGGCTGCGGGACGCCGGCTACTCGGCCGCCCTGGTCGGCGAGCAACTGGTGACGGCGGCCGACCCCGGAGCGGCCCTCCGGCAGCTCAGAGGAGTGGAATGAGCGCCGTCCAGATCCCCGAGGCCCAGATCCCCGAAGCATGGTTCAACGTCGCCCCCCACCTGCCGAGCCCGCTGCAGCCACCACTGCACCCGGGCACCCGCCAGCCCATCGGCCCCGACGACCTGGCCCCGCTGTTCCCCATGGCCCTCATCGGCCAGGAGGTCACGACCGAGCCG
>DATJHJ010000037.1:0-3082 GCA_035494015.1 Acidimicrobiales bacterium | reverse complement strand
CCAGGGCGGGGCCACGGCCAAGCCGTTCGTCACCCACCACAACGCCCTCGACATGGACCTCTACCTGCGCATCGCCCCCGAGCTGTACCTGAAGCGGCTGGTGGCGGCGGGGCTCGAGCGGGTCTTCGAGATCGGCCGGGTCTTTCGCAACGAGGGCATCTCCCCCCGCCACAACCCCGAGTTCACCATGCTGGAGCTGTACTGGGCCTACGCCGACTACACCGACGCCATGGTCCTCACCGAGGAGCTGGTCTCGGGGCTGGCCGCCGAGGTGTGCGGCACCACCAAGCTGACCTACGGCGGCCGCAAGCTCGACCTCACGCCCCCCTGGCGGCGGGCCACCATGGAGGAGCTGATCCAGGAACGCATCGCCATGGAGGTGTCCGTCGGCATGGGTGTCGACGAGCTGCGCCGGGTGGCGGGCATCGTGGGGGTTCCGGTCAAGCCGTCGTGGGGACCGGGCAAGCTGGTGCTGGAGATCTACGAGAAGACCACCGAGTCCGAGATCTGGGGACCGGTCTTCGTGTGCGACTACCCCCAGGAGGTGTCGCCCCTGGCCCGGCCCCACCGGTCCAAGCCCGGGTACGTCGAGCGCTTCGAGCCCATCGTCGCCGGCCGGGAGCTGGGCAACGCCTTCAGCGAGCTGACCGATCCGGACGTGCAGCGGGCCAACTTCGAGGCCCAGGCTGCCGACAAGGAAGCGGGCGACGAGGAGGCCATGGCCGTCGACGAGGACTACCTGCGGGCCCTGGAGTACGGCCTGCCCCCCACCGCCGGCCTCGGCATCGGCATCGACCGCCTGGTCATGCTCCTGGCCGACGCCCCCAACATCCGCGACGTCATCCTCTTCCCCACCCTCCGACCAGAGTCCAGCTAGAACGACCCGACCGGCCCTCGCGGGGGCATGATGTGCCCGTGCCACGGCGCGGCGGGCGAAGGTTCGAAGTCTCCCTCCCCGGCGAGGACCGGTCCAAGCTGCTGTGGCTCGGCATCGGCGCTGTCGTCGCCGGCCTCGGGGTGGCGTTCTCCGCCTGTCGCGCGTCGTGGTCGGCCTCGTCCGGCGCCGCACCCAGGCGTGGTCGGTCTGGCCCGATACCAGCTCGTTCTCCGGGCGCGAAGGCGTGCTCAGAGACATCGAGGAGCGGTTGTCGGCGGAGGCCGACGGGCACCGCGTCGTCGTCCTGGCCGGGCTGCCCGGGGTGGGCAAGAGCTGGGCAGCCGCCGCCTACGCCCGCCGCCATCGGGACCGCTACCGGATCGTGTGGTGGCTGCAAGGTAGCGACGACGCCTCCCTCGTCCGGGACTACGGCGACCTGGCCCATGCCCTCGACCTTCCGTCCGCCGCCACCGCCGGCCCGTCCATGGTGGCCGCGGTACGGGCGCGGCTGGCCGCCACCGACGACTGGCTCCTCGTCTTCGACGACCTCCCGCCCGACCGGCTGGCGGCCTGGCTCCCGCCCGGCCGGGGCGGCCACGTGCTGGTGACGTCGGTCGACGGTACCGGGGACGCGGTTCTTGTGGCCCCTTTCCGTGAGGACGAGGCAGCGGCCTTCCTGCTGGCCCGGACGGGTTCCCAGGACGAGGCCGCCGCCCGCGACGTGGCCCGGCTTTTGGGCGGCCTCCCGCTCGCGTTACAACAGGCCGCCAGCTGCATCCCGACCGAGATTGCGTCACTGTCCGACTACGCCGAGCGGTTCCGCCTCTCGGAAGGGGCTCTCGGCGACATCGGGACCGCGCCCGGCCACGCGACGGTCACGGTCACCCTGCGGGTGATCCTCGATCGCCTCCAGGCGTCCCCGGAAGCCGTCGACCTGCTCTGCCTGGCTGCCTACCTCGCCCCCCAGCGCATCCCTCGCCGGGCGCTGGAGGGGGCCGGGGTGACGACCTGGCCCGGGCCCTGGGCCAGCTCCGCCGGCTCTCGCTGGTCACGGCCGACGCCGAGTGGGTCTCCTTCCACGCCCTCGTCCAGCTGGCGGCGCGAGCCTGGATCGGTGAGGCCGAGGAGCCGCACGTGGCCGCCGCCGCCCGCGTGATGGCCTCTGCCTTCACCGACAAGGACGACGCACCCGTCCTTCCCCACGCCCTCGCCGCCGCCTCCCACGGCTACCGCTTGGGCGTGGAACCCGCGGCGGTCGCCTCGATCTGGGGTCTGGCAGCCGCCCACTACCTCGACATCGGCGACCCCCGGACCGCCCGGGACCTCCTCACCCCAACCCTTCAGCTGCGGCAACAGCTCAACGGCGAGGATTCACCCGAGGTGGCCCCGACGCTCGGCAACCTGGGCAACGCCGAGCTCGCCCTCGGCGATCCCGCCGCCGCCCGAGCGCTGCACAGGCGGGCGCTGGCCATCTAGGAGGGGTTCCACGGCCCCGACCACCCCGAGGTCGCGCGGGCGCTCGGCAACCTGGGCAACGCCGAACTCAGCCTCGGCGACCCTGTCGCCGCCCTCGCTCTCTACCGCCGCGCCCTGGCCATCGAAGAGGCGTTCCACGGTCCCGACCACCCCACGGTCGGCCTGACCCTCGGCAGCCTGGGCAACGCCGAGCTCACCCTGGGCGAACCCGCCGCCGCCCTCGCTCTCTACCGCCGGGCCCTGGCCATTGCAGAGGCGTTCTACGGCCCCGACAACCCCCTCGTCGCGAAGATGCTCAACAACCTGGGGGTCGCCGAGCTCACCTTGGACCATCCCGCCGCAGCCCGGGCCCTCTACGGGCGGGCCCTGGCCATTGAAGAGGCGTTCTACGGCACCGACCACCCCGAGCTGGCCACGACGCTCGGCAACCTGGGCAACGCCGAGCTCACCGTCGGCGACCCCGCCGCCGCCAGCGCCCTCTGCCAGCGGGCCCTGGCGATCGAAGAGGCGTTCTACGGCCCCGACCACCGCGAGGTAGCGAAGACTCTCGTCAACCTCGGCAGAGCCGAGGCGGAGCTAGGGGATCTCGCCACCGGACGTGTCCTCCTGGAGCGAGCACTGGCGATCAAGGAGGCGTCCTACGGCCCGGACCACCCCGAGCTGGCCATCACGCTCAGCGGCCTGGCGCTCGTCCTCGATCAGCTGTACGACGACGAGGGGGCGGCCAAG
>DATJHJ010000036.1:0-2440 GCA_035494015.1 Acidimicrobiales bacterium | reverse complement strand
GTAGAAGCCCATGGGCTGGGCGTTGAGCAGGGCGGCGCAGAAGGCGGCCGGGTAGTGCAGCTTCATCCACGACGACGAGTAGACGAGGTAGGCGAAGCTCACCGAGTGGCTCTCGGGGAAGCCGAAGTTGGCGAAGGCGGCCAGCTTGTCGTAGATGGCGTCGGCGGTTTGACCGGTGATGCCGTTGCGGGCCATGCCCTCGTACAGCCGGCCCTTGAGCGCCTCCATGCGCTCGGTGCTGCGCTTGGAACCCATGGCCTGTCGCAGTTGATCGGCGTCGCCGGGGCTGAAGTCGGCGACGTCGATGGCCATCTGCATGAGCTGCTCCTGGAAAAGGGGCACGCCCAGGGTCTTGGCCAGGGACTTCTCCAGTAGCGGGTGGAGGTAGGTGACCGGCTCCTGGCCGTTCCGCCTGCGGATATAGGGGTGGACGGAGCCGCCCTGGATCGGCCCGGGCCGGATGAGGGCGACCTCGACCACAAGGTCGTAGAACGTTCTCGGCTTGAGCCGGGGCAGGGTGGCCATCTGGGCCCGGCTCTCCACCTGGAACACGCCCACCGAGTCGGCCTTGCACAACATGTCGTAGACCTCTGGTTCCTGCGGGATGGTGGCGAGATCTATTTCTTCGCCGTGGTGCCCGCGGATGAGGTCGACCCCGAGGTGGAGGGCGGTCAACATCCCGAGCCCGAGGAGGTCGATCTTGACCAGGCCGACCGCGGCGCAGTCGTCCTTGTCCCACTGCAGGACGCTGCGGTTCTCCATGCGCCCCCACTCCACCGGGCACACCTCGACGATGGGCCGGTCGCAGATCACCATCCCCCCCGAGTGGATGCCGAGGTGGCGGGGGAAGTTCTGGATCTGCTGGGCCAGGTCGATGACGGGGGCGGGGATGTCGTGGTCCTTGGTGTCGCTGAGGCGGTAGCCGTCGGTCTGCTTCGACCAGGCGTCGAGCGCCCCCTGGGGGTGGCCCAGGGCCTTGCCCATGTCCCTGACGCTCGATTTCGGGCGATAGGTGATGACGTTGGCCACCTGGGCCGCGTTCTCCCGGCCGTAGCGCTCGTAGACGTACTGGATGGCTTCCTCCCGCCGGCCGTTCTCGATGTCGAGGTCGATGTCGGGCGGGCCGTCACGCTCCGGCGACAGGAAGCGCTCGAACAGCAGCTTGAGCCCGACCGCGTCGGCGTTGGTGATGCCCAGGGCGTAACAGACCGCTGAGTTGGCCGCCGAGCCCCGGCCCTGGCAGTAGATGTCGTTGCGCCGGCAGAACTCGACGATGTCCCACACGATCAGGAAGTAGCCCGGGAACCCCAGCGAGTCGATCATGGCCAGCTCGTGCTCGATCTGTGCCGCGGCGGCCGGGTTGTCCGGATACCTGCGTGCCGCTCCTCGTTTGGTGAGCTCCCGCAGCCAGGTCATCTCGGTGTGGCCGGGGGGGACGGGGTAGTCGGGCAGGTTGGGGGCGACGAGGCGGAGGTCGAACGCGCACTGGCGGCCGATGTCGGCTGCCCGGTCGACCGCGCCGGGGTAGCGGGCGAACCGCTTGGCCTGGTCGGTCCCGCTGCGGAGGTGGGCGGTGGCACCGGCGGGGAGCCAGCCGTCGAGCTCGTCGAGGGACCTCCTCGCTCTGACCGCGGCCATGGCCGTGGCCAGGGGGCGCCGGGCCGGCGTGGCGTAGTGGACGTTGTTGGTGGCCACGATGTCGACGTCGGCATGGGCGGCGAGGGTGGCGAGGGCGTCGTTGCGGGCCGAGTCCAGCGGGTCGCCGTGGTCCCACAGCTCCACGGCCACGTTCCGGCGACCGAAGGCCTCGGTCAGTCGGTGGAGCTCGTTGGCTGCCGCCGCCGGACCGTGCTGCACGAGGGCGGCCGGGACCGTCCCCTTTCGGCAGCCGGTCAGGATCTGCCAGTGGCCGCGGTTGTGGCCGGCCAGGGTGGCCAGGTCGATCTTGGGCTGCGACTTCTCCCCCGCGCTCATGTGGGCGGTGGTGATGGCCCGGGCCAGATCGGCGTAGCCCGTGGGATCTCGGGCCAGGACGACGAGGTGGCGGCCCCCGGGGTCGGCCGCCCCGGCCTGGGACCGGCGGGGGAGGTCGAGGGTCAGCTCGGCCCCGAACACGGTGGGAACGTGCAGTGCCGCCGCCGCTTCGGCGAAGCGGACGATCCCGTAGAACCCGTCGTGGTCGGTGATGGCCAGCGCGCGCAGGCCGAGCCGGGCCGCCTCCTCCACCAGCTCCTCCGGGTGCGACGCCCCGTCCAGGAAGCTGAAGTTCGAGTGGCAGTGGAGCTCGGCGTAGTCGACCGTCGCGCTGCGCCGGACCACCGGCGGGGCCTGGTACTGGCCCCGGTGGTTGGACCACGCCGGGCTGTCCCCCCCGTCGGCGTTGTACGGTCGCCCGGACAGCCGCCGCTCCAGCTCCGCCCACGGCACCGGCGGGTTCGTC
>DATJHJ010000035.1:0-45857 GCA_035494015.1 Acidimicrobiales bacterium | reverse complement strand
GTCGAGTCGACGGCGACCTGCATGCCCACCCCGCCCACCCGGTTGGCCCAGGTGCCCTCGCCCTGCGCGGTGAGCGTGAGGACGACCTCCGGGGTGGCATTCGAGAGGTCGGCGTCGGCGGCCACCGCCCCGGCGGCCGGCACCCGGACCACGACGGCCTGGGATCCGCCGTTGGCGAAGAAGTGGGCGACGGTGTGACCGAGGGGGTGGCTGCGGTCCCACGCCCCGCCGAACCGACGGGTGAAGTCGGCCACGCTGGTGATGCGGACCGGCGTGCTGGTGACGCCCCGCCTGGTCGCGCCGACGAAGGCGGTGACCGAGGTGGCCACGCCGACGATCGTGTGCACGCCGGACGGTTGCTCCTCGACGTACACCCCTGGATACGACGTCTGGACCGGCATCGGCACCTCCTGGCTCCCGTGGCGCGCCGCGGGGACGGCGGCACCGGCGGAGGCTCGCGCCGGCCCGTCAACGCCGCGTGGTCTCTGCCGTCACCCCCGCGTCACCACGCCGTCACCGGTGGCGGCCTCGGCCCGTTTGCCGGGCCGCATGCCTATGCTGGCCCGAACCCTGCACGGCGAGGAGGCGGTCATGCTCGACCAGGCCCGGCGACCATCGGTTGCCGTTGCACGTCCCCGGCCCGCACCCACGGTCCCCACGCGACGAACGGCGCCGGCTCGCGAGGCGGGCACCCACCGGCTCGAAGAGGTAATGGCCGGCCGCGCCCCGGCACCCGCGGCGCCCGAGGGTGATGCGAGTGACGAGCGGGACGCCCTCGACGAACCGACCACTGACGGCGGCATCCCGGCCGACAGCGGGGAGGAGATGGCGGCGAGGAGCGAGGGGGGCGACGTCGGCGACTTCCCGGAGAGGGACGAATCGGACGTCGCCGTCGCCGCGCCGGCGGCGGGCAGCGGCTTCGTGGACGGGGGCCGAGTGGGGACCATCCGGTGGGGAGACTTGCCAACCGCAGAGGGCGGCTTGTGCCCGCACGCGTTCACCGCCGGCGGCATGACCGGCACGACCGCATGGGGCCCCGCCGGCGCCAAGGGGAACCAGAACGTGGGCTCGATCCAAAGCGAGGTGGCGGCCGCGTTCGGAGGCCAGGCCGCGGCCCCGCCGAACCCGGCGCAGGCGTGGGTCCAGAACGCCACCGGCACCATGCAGGTGACCCGCTCCTACACCGGGGTCAACTCCGGGAACCAGGGCAACGGCTACTTCGTCACCGTCGCCGGCGCCGCCCGCATCAACCAGCACGAGGTCGGCCACGTGAACAGCACCAAGGGATTTCACGACGCCGACCTCAAACCCCTGCTCGACAAGATCCTGAGCTACACCCAGGCCCAGGCCGGACGGGGCACCGGGGCGGACCAGGCCGCGGCCACCGCCGCCCTCCGGACCACGCTGGGCCTGCCGGCGAACTGGACCACGTCCAAGACGGCCTTCGCCACCCACGACACGGCCGCCAACAAGCCGGGCGGCACCTTCGACACCGCCGACGTCGCCAGCGGCACCTACGTCACCGACATCGGCGCCGGCAACGTCGGCGGCACGGCCTTCGCCCACCGGATCAAGACGCCCGGCGAGGCCGCGCCCGCCTGACCGTGCGGATCGAGCTGATCGTGCCCGACCAGGCCCCCGCCGGCCAGGACTTCGTCATGCGGGCCCTGCTCGTCAACGACTCCTACGAGCCGGTCGAGATCTGGCGCAATGCCTTCGTCGGCCCCACCGCCGAGCCCGGCACCGGTGCGCCGGTCGCACCCTCGGTCGAACCGACCTTCGGCCAGCCCGAGCAGCCCCTCCTCCTCCAGCCCTTCACCATCTATGGCCGCGACCGCCAGTCCGGACCGATGGAACGGGGCGTCGTGGTCGTCACCGCCCGCTACCAGCCCGAGGGCGCCGAGGCGCTGTCAGCCACCCGAGAGGTACGGATCGACTAGCGGATCAGCTCAGTCGGAGGATGCGGGGCCGAGGATCTGATCCACGAGCTGGCGGACAGTGGCGTCGTCGACCGGCTCATGGAGCAGCAGCCGGCGCAGGATGATCGGCCCGACCAGGCAGTCGGCCAGCAGGCCGAGGTCGGTGCCCGCGGGTACGGCGCCCGTGGCCACCCCCTCGGCCAGCAGGTCGATCAGCAGCTGCCGACGCTCGCCGGCCAGGCGCCGGTGGATGTTCATCGTCTCGGGGTCGCGCTCGGCGGCCTCGATGATGGCGGGCAGGCAGCGTGACCAGGTCGAGTTGGCCATGGCCGCCGCCACCTGCCCCAGGAACGCCGTCACCCGCTCCCGGACCGAACCGGCGGTGGGGAAAATGGCGGACTTCAAGGTACAGATGGCGTCGTCGACCAGGTCCAGCTTGCCGGACCAGTGCCGGTACACCGTGCTCTTGCCCACCCCGGCCCGGGCGGCGACGGCCTCGATGGTGAGGCCGCCGTAACCGACCTCGGCCAGCACGTCGAGGGCGGCGGACAGGATCACCCGGCGCGACCGCTCGACCCGGGGGTCGACGTCGAGCGCCTGCTCGGAACTGGCGGTGTCGGTCACTCGATGGCGAGGGCGATGGCCGGGAGCTCGTCGACCGGAGCGTTGGCGGCGGCGAAGGCCTCGGCGGCGTCTCGCTCGCTGCGGTGGCTGAAGGCGAGGGCCACGACCACGGCGGCGGCGACGGCCAGGACGGCCGCGACCAGGCTGGTGGTGTTCAGAGAGTCGGTGAAGGCACTGCCGGCCCGGGCCGCCAGCTGGGCGCCGTTGGGGACCTGGCTGGCGATGCCTGTCGCCGCCCCCAGCGACTCCTTCGCCGCCTTGGCCGCACCCGGCGGCAGGTCCAGCCCTTTGAGGTCGACCGACGACCGGTAGAGGGCGCTGGAGACGCTGCCCAGGATGGCGATGCCGAGCGCCCCACCGACCTCCCTGGTGGTGTCGTTGACCGCCGAGCCCACACCCGCCTTGTGCGGCGGGACGGCGCTCATGATGGTGGCCGTGGCCGGGGCGGCGGTGAGGCTGATCCCCCCGCCGAGCAGCACCAGCCCGACGACCAGGACCAGGTACGGCGTGGTCGGGCCGATAAAGGCGAAGACGGCGAAGCCGGCGGCCGTCAGCAGGAACCCTGCGGCCGCCACCCTCCCGGTCCCGATCCTCTCGGCCACCGCCGCGCTCCTCGGGGCCACGGCGACGAGAGTGATGGCCAGCGGCAGCGTGGCCAGCCCGGCGCTCAGGGGCGAGTAGGCCCGCACAAACTGCAGGTACAGGGTGAAGAGGAAGAACAGCCCGAACATCACGAAGAATGCGGCGGTGATGACGCCGCTGCCGACGCTCATGCGGCGGTCCTTGAACAGCTCCAGCGGGAGCATGGGGTGGGCGCTGCGCCGCTCCCAGGCGAAGAACCCGACCAGGCCGACGACGGCGAAGGCAAAGGCGAGCAGGACCGGCGCGTCCGTCCAGCCTTTCTCCGGTCCCTCGATGATCCCGTACACGAGGGCACCCAGGCCGATCAGGGACAGGACCGCGCCCGCCGGGTCGAGCGGGGTGGCGTTGGGGTCCTTCGACGTGGGCGAGAAGACGGCGACCATCACCAGCGTGAGGACGATGACGGGCACGTTGGCCAGCAGGGCCGAGCCCCACCAGAAGTGGTTGAGCAGGGCGCCGGAGACGATCGGGCCGAGGGCGGCCCCGCCGCCGGCGAAGCCGGCCCAGATGGCG
This sequence comes from Acidimicrobiales bacterium, assembly GCA_035494015.1. Taxonomy (GTDB): domain Bacteria; phylum Actinomycetota; class Acidimicrobiia; order Acidimicrobiales; family AC-14; genus CADCTB01. The sequence continues at coordinate 42,159 of DATJHJ010000035.1, read as the reverse complement.
ATGGCCCGGGCTCGCTCCTCGGGCGGGAAGATGGTGGTGATCAGCGACAGGGTGGCCGGCATCACGAAGGCCGCCCCCAGGCCGGTGATCACCCGGCCGACGATGATCTGCCCCGCGCCGGTGGCGATCCCGCTGATGACCGAGCCGAGGCCGAAGATCAGCAACCCCAGCAGGAGGGCCCGCTTGCGGCCGAACCGGTCGCCCAGGGCACCGGCGAACAGGAGGAGGGCGGCGAACACCAAGGCGTAGGCGTCGACGATCCACTGCAGCTCGCTAGCCGAGGCGTCGAGCGTGCGCTGCATGCTGGGCAGGGCCACGTTCAGCCCGGCCACCGACATCACCACCATGACCAGCGAGAAGCACATGATCCCCAGCAGGAACCAGCGGCGTTGGTGGATCACCGGATCCTCGTGCAACAGTTGCCCTTGGAGAGCCATGGTGGTGGTTCCTTTCCGATACGGTTGCGTCTCGCTGTAGGACTAACACGTTTCACAGCGATACGCCAGCGTTTCGTTCAGACTTTTTCCGCCTCCCGAACTGCAACCGACGGTTGCATGTTGTCCGGCCGACGTGCTACCTTTGGTTGCACATCGAGGTGACACGGAAAGGGAGAGGGCGATGAGCACGAGCGAGTACCAGATCGAGCGGGACATCCTGATCGAGGCCCCCGTCGAGGTGGTGTGGCGGACGATCACCGAGCCCGACCAGATCACGTTGTGGTTCGCCGACAAGGTGGACCTGGAGATCAAGCCCGGCGCTCGTGGCTACATGGGCTTCGGCGACCAGGGCGGTCCCGTGATGGTCGAGACCGTGGAACCGCCCACTCGTTTCTCGTTCCGATGGAACCACCGGGCGGGCGAGGAGCCGGCGCCCGGGAACTCGGTGCTGGTCGAGTTCACCCTCGCCGGCGAAGGGGAGCACACCCGCCTCCGGGTGGTCGAGAGCGGCCTCGACCTGCTCCGCCGGCCCGACATCGACAAGCAGAAGTACGCCGACGAGCACACCCACGGCTGGGGAGAGTTCCTGGACCGCCTGGCCGGGGTGCTCGCCGAGCGCGCATAGGGATGGAGACCGAGCCCGACGACGAGCTGTGGGCGGCGATCGCCGACCCGTCCCGTCGCCGGGTCCTCGACCTTCTCGTCCAGCGGGGCGAGGCCAGCGCCAGCTGGCTGGCCGGCCAGGTCCCGTTCACCCGCCAGGCCGTCTCCAAGCACCTGGTCGTGCTCGAAGAGGCCGGGCTGGTCGGCCGCCGGAAGCAGGGCCGCGAGGTTCTCTACCGGGTCGATGCCGATCGGCTCGACCAGGCCAGCCGGGCCATGGCCGACGTCGCCCAGCGGTGGGACCGGCGACTGGCCACCATCAAGCGCCTGGCCGAAGCCGCCCACGCGCAAGCCCAACGGCCCACCTAATTCCCCCAACCGGTCCCCGAAAGGAGCCAGCCATGCAAACCCCTTCCATCGTCGCGCCCGAGGAGTGGGAGGCCGCCCGCCTCCGCCTCCTCGTCAAGGAGAAGGAACTGACCAAGGCCCGTGACGCCCTGGCCGCCCAGCGCCGGCGGATGCCGTGGATGGCGGTCGACAAGGCCTACGAGTTCGAGGGGCCGTCCGGCCCCGCCACCCTCGTCGACCTGTTCGAGGGCCGCCGGCAGTTGATCGTGTACCGCGCCTTTTCCGAGCCGGGCGTGCACGGCTGGCCCGACCACGCCTGTGTGGGTTGCTCGATGGTGGCCGACCAGGTCGCCCACGTCGCCCACCTGCACGCCCGGGACACCACGCTGGTCTTCGCCTCCCGCGCCCCGCAGCCCGACATCGCTCGGGTCAAGGCCCGGATGGGTTGGGAGATGCCCTGGTACACCATGACGGACGGCTTCGACGTGGACTTCGGTGTCGACCAGTGGCACGGGACGAACGCGTTCATCCGTGACGGCGACCAGGTGTTCCGGACCTACTTCATCAACAGTCGGGGCGACGAGGCGCTCGGGAGCACATGGAGCTACCTGGACATGACCGCCCTCGGGCGCCAGGAGGAGTGGGAAGACTCCCCGGAGGGCTACCCGCAAAGTGGCCCGTACGCATGGTGGGTGTGGCACGACGAGCTGTCCCAAGCCGGCCACGAGGACCCGCCGGGCCTCGTACAGCTCCGGATCGCCGAGTCGTCATGATCGCCCACATCGCCGGCCTGCCCGTCGAGGAGATCCTGCCCGCCCTGCTGAGCGGCGTAGGCGCGTGGTTGCTCTTGCGGCTTTCGTGGCTCGGCCGCCCGAGGAGGAGGTCATGAGGGATCTTCCGCCGGCCGTCGACCGAGCCACCCAGGTACGCCAAGGGTCCGTGAGTGCGTCTGTCGGCCGCCGGAAGTCGACAACCGCTGGTCGGCCGGCGGCGGCACGCCCTGGGGCTCGAGCCTGCACCGATCGCTGGGTCACGGACCGCCCATAATGGATGGCACGGCCGTGACCCGCCTCACCCCTGATCTGCTGGAGGAGCTCTACCTCCGCCGCGGGATGACCTGCCGTGAGATCGCCGAGCAGTGTGGCTACAGGTCGATGAGCGTCGTCCAGCGGGCGATGGCGCAGGCCGGCATCCCCGCCCGCACGAGCGGGGCTCGCCCATGCCCGCACGTCCCCGCCCACCCGCGAGAGGTGCTGGAGAGGCTCTACGTGCGGGAGGGGATGAGCGCCCGGGCGATCGCCGTCGAGCTGGGGTACCGCTCGCACAGCCAGGTCATGGTCGACCTGCGGACCTACGGCATCCCCACAAGGCCCAGTGGGAGGAGCGACATCGCCCGCCCCGGGATCCCGCCACGACGCGCCACGCCCCCGCGACCGGAGATGGCCCTGAACAGGAAGCAGCTCGAAGATCTGCACTACCGCCAGGGGCTGACCCTCGCCGAGATCGCCACCCGCCTCGGCACGTACCCACGCCGGATCAGCCGGCGGGCCGAGGAGCTGGGCGTCCCGATCCGAAAGCTCCATTCGACGCCCGGGGCCCGTTTGCCCGCTGGCGCCGAGGCCCGGTTGGCCGCTCTGTACGGGCGGCGTGACGTCTCGCGGGCGCTGCGGCGCCACGGCGTTCCCCGTCGCGACGCAGCCGGCGCGGCGGTGAACGCGCTGGCCATGCACCACGACCTCCTCGACGACCTCTACGGGGGCTGTCGCCTGTCAGCCACCGAGATCGGCCTCCTCCTGGCGCGCAGCAACGCGACCGTCATGCGCCAGTTGCGCGCCGACAGCATCCCGATTCGGCCCCCGCCGCCTCGCCGCCCGCCACGCGAGAAGCGACCTCCACTGCCGCCTGGGCAGCCGCTTACTCGGGAGATCCTGCTCGACCTCTACATGACGCAGAACCTCACGCTCCAGGAGGTCGCCGAGCACACCGGGTGGAGGAGCGGGGGGCCGGTGCGCACCGCGCTGCGCCGGGAGGGCATTCCGATACGGCGCATGACCGTCCCACCGCGGAAGGTCGAACTGACTCGCGATCTCCTAGAGGACCTCTATGTCAACCAGGCCCTGTCCATGCCCACCATCGTGCGGGTGCTGGGCGACTTCTCGGTGACGACGATCCGTGAGGCCTTGCTCCGCGAGGGCATCCCGATCCGTGGACCGCGCTACACGTCGACCACACCCATGCCCGAGCTGACCGAGGCGCTGCTGCGGGCGATGTACCTCGACCAGCGGCTGCGAGTGCACGAGATCGCCGAGCGCCTGGGCTACGCGCGCGCTGCGGTGTCGCGGGCGCTCCGAGAACAAGGGTTGGTCGTCGAGCCCCGCCGAGGCCGGCCCCGCGCACAGCGGCGAGAGTGCAACCGCGAGATCCTCGAGGATCTCTACATCAGTCGGGACCTGTCCGCGGAGGCGGTCGGTGAGGAGCTGGGCGTCAGCGCCGGGTTCGTGCTCAAGCGCCTCCACGACTTCGGGATCCCGGTGCGCCGCAACCGCTGGCAGCGGCCCGACGAGAACCGGATCCGTCTTGACTGTCTGCGCAAGGACCGGCGGGTGCGGGCGGCGCTCATCAAAGCCGGGGTGCCGCGCTGGCGCGAAGAGGGCACCGCCGTGCCCGAAGACCCGCTGCCCAGCCCCCTGCTCGAAACGCTCTACGCCGACCTCGGGCTGGCGATGTTCGACATCGAACTGCTCACCGGCCGCTCGGAGAGCACGATCCGCGCCGGCCTCGTCGCCGCCGGCATCCCCGTCAAGCCCCGCCCCGGCTACCGCGCGACGAGGGTCAGCAAATCGGGCCTGTGATCCGGCCGGAAGCCGGCGTGGCCTCGCTCGAACCCGGAACCCAGGTCCCGGAAGCCCGGAACCGACCTACCAGGTCATCGGCGGATTCGCGGGTGGGTCCTCCGGCTTCTTGGCCCGCAGCTCCTGCTCCCGACGCTGGAGGTCGGTCTCCCAGGCCTGGAGTTGCTCGGCGTCCGCCGGCTTGGCCTTCGCCGCGAAGTCCGGTCGGTCTTCAAGACCGACCACGCGCCGGACCGGTCGACCAGCGGTGTCCCCGGGTCGCCAGCCAGCGAACTCGGGCCGGCCGAGGAGCAGCCAGGCGATCGAGCCGATGTCCGGCAGCATGATGACGATGAACAGCCACACCATCTTCGGCAGGCTGCGCACGAGGAACTCCTCGGTCGAGATGACGTCGAAGATGCAGTAGAGCCAGAGCAGGATCAGCAGAAAGCCGAACAGCCCCTCCACTTCGAAAAACATTTCGCTGCGCTTCCCCTCCGCCGTGACAGGTCGAATTCGCCGCGGCTTCTCCGCTGCCCAAGAGTACCGAGAAGTGCCCGCAGGTCAAGGGGTTCCGTCTCCGACCATGCGATGCAGGGCACCACCCGGAATCCGCGACACCATCCCGGGCCTCGAGACCAGGGTCGACCACCTGCATGCTCCGCTGTCGACCCACCCCGACGCCCCGTTGGAAACCTACGCCCGGTGCACCCGGATCGAGATCCTCGCTGCCATGGGCATCGGGCGGGATGCGAAGATCGCCGACTGGCAGAGCGGCGTGTACGAGGCGAAGAGGCGAAGGCGGAGCTCCTCGCGTTGACTCTCGACAAGAGCAGCGGGGGGTTTTCTCCGACCACGCGGTACCGCGATTACGCCATGAGCCGCACACTCATCCATTGGGAAAGCCAGTCATCGACCAGGGCGGACGGCGCGACCGGGCTGCGCTACCGCAACCATGACCGAGAAGGACGAGCGATCCTTCTCTTCACCCGTCTGCGGAGTGACCAACGCGCGTTCTGGTTCCTGGGGCCCGCGACGTCGCAGTCATATCGGCGAGCGCCCCATGGCGATCACTTGGGAGTTGCATCATCCTCTGCCTGCGACCTCTACGCTGCATTTGCCGCCGCTGTCGCATAGCGACGAGGTGTACGGGTCAGCTCAGCTGAGCCCGATCGCAATCCCCCACGGCGTGTCCCAGCACCCTTCCCGAAGGCGCGTTCGGCTGGCGGAGACTACGCGAAAGCCGCGTCCGCTTGACGAGTAATGTCCACGCGACCGCCGCTGTCACGTCCACGACGACTTACCGCGTCTCCTTTCGTGTCCTCGGGGCCTCCAACGGGGTGCGCCTGGGCCAGTCGCACATCGCCGAGAAGGCTCCCCACACCCCCTCCGACCAGCACTTTTACCTTGTGGGCGAGGGGGGACTTGAACCCCCACGTCCTTTCGGACACAGGAACCTGAATCCTGCGCGTCTGCCTATTCCGCCACTCGCCCGAGCGACGGGGACACGGTAGCGGACGCGTGGGCTCGGCTTTCGCGGTGCCTGGGTAAGCTCGCTGCGAGATGGGACTGCAGGGGTTCGAGCAACGCCTGGAACGGCTGGTCGAGGGGGTGTTCGCCAAGGCGTTCCGCAGCGGGCTGAAGCCGGTGGAGGTGGGCCGGCGGCTGACGCGGGACATGGACCTGCACCGGACCCTGGGCGTGAACGGGCCACTGGCGCCCAATCACTTCACCGTGGCCCTGAGCCCGGCCGACTCGGAGCAGTTCGACTCCTTCTCCGAGGTCCTGACCCGGGAGCTGGCCGAGTCGGCCCGCGACCACGCACGGGCCGAGGGGTACGGGTTCGTCGGCCCGGTACACGTGGAGCTGCAGGTCGACGGCTCGCTGACCCAGGGGCAGTTCCTGGTGGCCAGCGCCTTCCAAGAGGCCCCCGGCGGCGCACCGGTGGGCTCGATCTTCCTGGAGGACGGCCGGCGGATCGAGATCGGCGAGCAACCGTTGGTGATCGGGCGGGTGCCGGAGTGCGACATCCCCCTGTCGGACCCCAACGTCAGCCGCCGGCACGCCGAGATCCGCCGTCAGGGGACAGGGTTCGTGGTGGTCGACCTCGGTTCGACGAACGGGACCAGGGTGAACGGCGCCACGGTGAAGGATCGGGCCCTGAACAACAACGACGAGATCACGGTGGGCGCCACCAAGCTCCGCTTCGAAGCCTCCTAACCGTTGTGCCGGACTCGCTTCTCACCATCCTCAAGTTTTGCTTCCTGGCGCTGCTCTACCTCTTCTTCCTCCGCGTCCTGCGGGCGGTGTGGGCCGAGGTGAACGGACCGAGAGTCGCCACCGCGGCGCCGAGCCCGGCCGCCAGATCCTCCCGGCCCCGCTCCACCGGCGGCCGGGGCGGCGCCGGTGCCCGGCTCAAAGTGATCGAGCCGGCCGACCACAAGGGCCAGACCTACGAGCTGGCCGACGAGCTGACGGTGGGCCGGGCGGGCGGCTGCCAGATCACCCTGGACGACACCTACGTCTCCCAGCTCCACGCCCGCGTCTACCGCCGGGACGGGCAGCTGTACGTCGAGGACCTGGGCTCGACCAACGGGACGTACCTGAACCGCAAGAAGGTCACCGCCCCCATCGCCATCCGCAAGGGCGACCGCCTGCAGATCGGCAAGACCGTGATGGAACTTCAGTGAGCCGCCCGGGAGGCGGCTCCATGGACAATCACCGGGCGGTAGCCCGGTGACCATTTTGGAAGCAGGGGCGGCCACCGACGTGGGGCGGGTCCGGCAGATGAACGAGGACCGCTACCTGGCCGACGAGCGCATCTTCGCCGTGGCCGACGGCGTGGGGGGCCACCAGGCCGGCGAGGTGGCGTCGCAGACCTCGGTGGAGACGCTGCTGCGGGCGTTCAACGAAGGCGAGCACACCACCGAGGGGCTGGTCCACGCCGTGGAGGAGGCCAACGCCGCCGTCTGGCAGCTGGCCCAGGGCAGCCGCGAGAAGCGGGGCATGGGGACAACGCTTACCGCCCTCGCCCTCGTCCAGGAGGCCGGCGAGGAGCAGCTGGCCCTGGCCAACGTGGGCGATTCCCGGGCCTACATCCTCCAGCAGGGCGAGCTCACCCAGCTCACCGAGGACCACAGCCTGGTCGAGGAGATGGTGCGGGAGGGCAAGCTGACCGCGGCCGAGGCCCAGGTCCACCCCCAGAAGTCGATCATCACCCGGGCGTTGGGTATGGAGCCGGTAGTGGACGTCGACTCCTGGGAGATCATCCCCTTCCGGGGCGACCGGATCCTGCTGTGCAGCGACGGGCTGACCAACGAGCTGTCCGACGAGCGGATCGCGTCCACCCTTCGCCAGCTGGCCAACCCCCAGGAGGCGGCCCGCGAGCTGGTGCGCCTGGCCCGCGCCGCAGGCGGGAGCGACAACATCACCGTGGTGGTCGTCGACGTGGTGGACGACGACGGCCGGTCGCAGCAGGCCTCGGCCGCCCTCGGCGCGTCGAAGTCCGGGTCCTCCCGCCAGTCGACCAAGACCATCGCCGAGGCCGCCCCCGACACCCGCACGGTGGAGGCGGCGGCGCCACCAGCCCCCCCGCCCGCCCCCCGGCCCCAGCTCGCCCCCCCGCCCCCTCCACCCCGACCGAGGCGGTTCACCTGGCGGGTGGGTGTGTTCGTCTTCGCCTTCTTGGCCGTGCTGGGTGTCGCCGTCTGGGCCCTGGCCTGGTACGCCCGCGGCGCCTACTACGTGGGGCTGGACGCCAACCAGGTGGCCATCTTCCGCGGCCGCCCCGGGGGCCTGCTGTGGTTCGACCCCACCCTGGTCGAGCACAAGGCGCAGCCCACGGGTGACGACCTGCTGCCCGCCCAGCGCACCGAGCTGGAGGCGGGCCACCAGGTGGCGTCCAAGAAGGAGGCCGACCGGTACGTGAACAACCTCCGCCAGGAGGTCGAGGCCCGCCGGGCGGCGGAGGCACCCCCGCCCACGACCACGACGGTCGCGCCTACGACCACCCTGGCGACGACGTCCACCACGCGCGCCCCGTGAGCACGGTCCTCGCCGCAACGCGGCGAAACACCGAGCTGGGCCTCATGCTCATGGCCGGGGTGCTGACCGCCGGCGCCTACACCCTCGCCGGGCTGGGCCGCAGCTCCCACCTGCCGGCCAACCTCATCCCGTTCCTGCTCGTCATCCTCGGGCTGCTGGCCGTCGCCCATATCGCCACCCGACGGCTGGCCCCCGGGGCCGACGGGATCCTCCTGCCCCTGGCCGGGCTCCTGAACGGCATCGGCTACGTCTTCATTGCCCGGCTCGACTCGGACCTGGCCGCCCTGCAGGCGCTGTGGACGGCCCTCGGGGTGGGGGCGTTCGTGGCCACCCTGGTCCTGGTCCGGCGGGCCCGGGACATCGAGCGGCTGCGCTACACCTTCGCCCTCATCGGGATCGGCCTGCTGCTCCTGCCCCTGGCCCCCGGGATCGGCCAGAACATCAACGGCTCCCGCCTGTGGGTCCGTCTCGGCAGCGTCACCTTCCAGCCCGGGGAGCTGGCCAAGATCGCCCTTTGCGTGTTCTTCGCCTCCTACCTGGTGGAGAAGCAGCCCCTCCTGGCCATGGGCACGCGCCGGGTCGCCGGGGTGTGGGTGCCCAACGTCCGCCACTTCGGGCCCATGGTGCTGGCCTGGGGCTTCTCGCTGGTCGTCATGTTCTGGGAGAAGGACCTGGGCTCGTCGCTCCTCTTCTTCGCCCTGTTCATCGTCCTGCTGTGGGTCGCCACCGACCGGGGGGCCTACCTGGCCATCGGGGGGGTCATGTTCGCGGCCGGCGCCACCCTGGCCTACAACGCCTTCGCCCACGTGCGGACCCGGGTCCACGTGCTCGCCGACCCGTGGTCGGTGGCGTCCGGCGCCGGCTACCAGACGGTCCAGGCCCTGTTCGCCTTCGCCGCCGGCGGGGTGACGGGGACCAACATCGGCCAGGGCAGCCCCCAGCGCATCCCGGCGGTGGCGACCGACTTCATCTTCGCCGCCATCGGCGAGGAGCTGGGCCTGCTCGGCACCGTCGCCGTGCTGGTGGCGTTCATGCTCATGGTGGGGGCCGGGCTGCGCATCGCCATGCGGGTGGAGTCGCCCTTCGAAAAGCTGCTGGCCGCCGGGCTGACCGCCATCATCGGGCTGCAGACCTTCATCATCATCGGGGGCGTCACCCGCCTGGTCCCCCTGACCGGCATCACCCTCCCGTTCGTCTCCTACGGAGGATCGTCGCTGATCTCGAATTACATCCTGCTGGCCCTGCTGCTTCGCATCTCCGACGACACCCGGGCGCGGGAGCGGGAACCGGAGCGGGTCCCGGCGTGAACCGGCAGATCCGGCATCTCGGCATCGTCCTGTTCGTCCTGTTCACCGCCCTGTTCGTCCAGCTCAACTGGCTACAGGTCATCGACGCCCACGACCTGAACAACAACCCGGCCAACAGCCGGGCCGCGGTGCGGGACTTCATCCAGCCCCGAGGTGTCATCCAGACGTCGGACGGGGCGGTGCTGGCCCAGTCGGTGGCGTCCAACGACGCCTTCAAGCTCCAGCGGCAGTACCCGCTCGGTGAGCTGTTCGCCCACGTCACCGGCTTCTTCTCGTTCACCTACGGCAGCGAGGGGGCCGAGCGGGAGTTCAACGACGAGCTCACCGGCCACGTGTCGGGCGGGGGGTTCAACGCCCGGGACCTGCTGCTGCCCCGGGACAAGACGGCCAACGTCACCCTGACCCTGTCGAACAAGCTCCAGCAGATCGCCAGCGACGGGCTGGGCCAGCGCAAGGGCGCCGTCGTGGCCCTCGACCCCCGCAACGGCGCGGTGCTGGCCATGGTCGACTACCCCACCTACGACCCCGCGGCGCTCGCCTCCCACAACCAGGACGCCGTCCGCCAGTCCTGGACCGAGCTCAACGCCGACACCGACAAGCCCCTGCTGCCCCAGACCTACCGGGAGCGGTTCTTCCCGGGGTCGAGCTTCAAGGTGGTGACTGCGGCGACCGCCCTGGCCACCGGAACGGCCACCATCACCCAGCCCATCTACCCGAACCTGACCGAGCTGCCGCTGCCCAACGCCGGCGGCCAGACCTTGGCCAACTTCGGCGGTGAGCGGTGTGGCGGCCCCCTCCCCGAGGCCCTGCGGGTGTCCTGCAACACCGCGTTCGGCCAGCTCGGCCTCGACTTGGGCGGGGCCAAGCTCACCGCCGGGGCCGAGGCCTTCGGGTTCAACAAGGTCCCGCCGCTGGACCTGCCCTTCGGCGCCTCCTCGGCCTTCCCGCCGGCGAGCGCCTTCGACCGCGACAAGCCGGCCCTGGCCAAGTCGGCCATCGGCCAGCAGGACGTTTCGGCCACCCCCCTGGAGATGGCTCTCGTCGCCGCCGGCATCGGCAACAACGGGGTGATCATGACCCCCCACGTCCTGGCCGAGGTCCGCGACACGGACGGCAACGTGGTCAAGGGCTACGACCCCAAGCCCTGGCTCACCGCCGTGCCGGCAGGCGTGGCCAACACCGTCCGCGACATGATGGTGGGCGTGGTCAACGGCGGAACGGGGACCGCGGCGCGCATTCCCGGTGTGACCGTGGCCGGCAAGACGGGCACGGCCCAGACCGGGAACAACACGTCGCACACCTGGTTCATCAGCTTCGCCCCCGCCGAGGCCCCCCGGATCGCCGTCGCCGTGATCGTCGAGAACCAGCCCAACGTGAGCGAGGCGACCGGCGGAACGGTGGCCGCCCCCATCGCCCAGGCCGTGATGCGGGCCGCCCTCGGCTCGTAGGCTGCGTCCGTGGCCTCCCAGGTGTTCACCGGCCGCTACCAGATCGTGCGGCACCTCGCCCGGGGTGGCATGGCCGAGGTGTACCTGGCCCGCGACCTGCTGCTGGACCGCCCGGTGGCCCTCAAGGTCCTGTTCCCGGAGTTCGCCTCCGACCGGTCCTTCGTGGAGCGCTTCCGCCGGGAGGCCCGGGCCGCGGCCAACCTCAACCACCCCAACATCGTCTCCATCTACGACTGGGGCGAGGAGGACGGCACCTACTTCATCGTCATGGAGTACGTCGACGGGCTGACCCTGCGCGACGTGATCCGCCGCCAGGGCCCGCTGCTCGCCAACCGCGCCGCCGAGATCGGCGCCGACATCGCCGCCGCCCTGCACTTCGCCCACGTCAACGGCGTTGTCCACCGTGACGTCAAGCCCGGCAACGTCCTGATCACCACCAGCCAGGTCAAGGTCACCGACTTCGGCATCGCCCGGGCCGGGGATCCGGCCGAGAGCCTGACGCAGGCCGGGGCGGTCATGGGCACGGCCACCTACTTCTCCCCGGAGCAGGCCCAGGGCCACGTGGTCGACCCTCGCACCGACGTGTACTCCCTTGGCGTCGTCCTCTACGAGATGGTCGCCGCCCGGCCGCCGTTCACCGGCGACAACCCTGTCTCGATCGCGTACCAGCACGTTCGGGAGGAGCCGGTCCCGCCCAGCGTTCACAACCCCGACGTCCCCCCGGTCTTCGACGCCATCGTGGCCAAGGCCATGGCCAAGAACCGGGCCAACCGCTACTCGAGCGCCGAGGATCTGCGCGCCGACCTGGTGCGGTTCAACCGCGGGCAGGCGGTCGAGGCGCAACCGGTGGCGGCTGCGGCGGGGGCGGCCGTCGCCCCCACCGGGGTGATGACGAGCGACGGCCGGGCCCGGGCCGAGACCACCCGGGTGCAGCGGCCGGTCGAGGGGACCCGGGTGGTGGCGCCGGGCGAGATGGTCGCGTTCGACGAGCCCCCCCGGGCCCGGACCGGCACGTACATCGTCATCCTCGCCGTGCTGCTGGCCATGCTCGGCGGCCTGCTGTTCCTCCTCAGCCGCCAGCTCGGGGTGGGCGGGGCCGAGAACGTGACCGTGCCGTTGGTCATCGGCAAGCCCGAGGCCGACGCCACCAACCAGCTTCGGGACGCCGGCCTGAAGGTCGAGCGCAAGGAGGCCCAGGACGAGGTCAACCCGGTCGGCCAGGTTACGGGCCAGGCGCCGGCGGCCAACGTCCAGGTCAAGAAGGGCGCCACGGTGACGATCACCGTCAGCTCGGGCGCGCCGATCGTCGAGGTTCCCGACGTGCGCGGCCGGACGCTCGACGCGGCCAGCGACGTGCTCACCACCGCCGGGTTCCGGGTCGCCACCAACCTGGTCAACAGCGACAAGACGCCGAACACGGTCCTGGACCAGTCGCCCGCCGCGGGTGACCGCCAGCCGAAGGGGTCGAGCATCACGCTGACCGTGTCCAAGGGGGTCGAGCAGATCCTCGTGCCGAACGTGCGGGGGCGGACGGCGAGCGACGCCGCCAACCTCCTCGGCCAGGCCGGGTTCCGTACCACCACCCGCAACGAGTCGAGCGACGACATCCCGACCGGCAGCGTGATCCGCACCGAGCCGGCCGCCAACACGCCGCTGGACCGCAACAGCACGGTGACGCTGGTCGTGTCGTCCGGCCCGGCGCCGACCACCACCTTGGCCCCGGTGACCACGGTGCCCCAGACCACCCTGGTCCTGCCGCCGATCACCATCTTCCCCACCACGACGACGACCACGAAGCCGCCGAGCAGCACGACCTCGACGACGAAGTAGGGCGCTACCCCCCGGCCTGGGCCAGGAAGTTGGCCAGCAGGCGGCGACCGTCGGTGGTGAGGATCGACTCCGGGTGGAACTGGACTCCCTCCACCGCCAGCTCCCGGTGGCGCAGGCCCATGATCAGCCCGTCGGCCGTCTCGGCGGTGACCTCCAGGACGGCGGGCAGCGTGACCCGGTCGACGAGCAGCGAGTGGTACCTCGTCGCCTCGAAGGGGTCGGGCAGGCCGGCCAGCACCCCCTGGCCCCGGTGGGAGATCAGCGAGGTCTTGCCGTGCACGACGGTGGGCGCCCGCACGACGTCGGCCCCGAACACGTGGCCGATGCACTGGTGGCCCAGGCACACGCCCAGGATCGGCCACCGCCCGGCGTGGGCCTCGATGAGGGCGTTGGACAGCTTGGCGTCCTCCGGGCGACCAGGGCCCGGCGAGATCACCACCGCGTCGGGCCCCAGGTCCTCCACCCCTTCGACCGAGATCTCGTCGGGGCGGAACACCAGGGGCTCGGCCCCCAGCTCGCCGAGGTACTGGACGAGGTTGTAGACGAAGGAGTCGTAGTTGTCGACCACTACCACTCGGGGCACCATGGAACGACCGTACCCGGCGCAGTAACCTCGGGTTCCGTGGCCAAGCCGGTGAAGTCTCCCCAGTCGAAGAAGGCACCGCCAAAGAAGCCGGCGGGGACCAGCGGGCGGGTGACGCCCAAGGCCACCAGCCGCTACACCCCGCCCATCCCCAAGACCGAGAAGGTCAGCCCCCGGTGGGTCCCGGTCGTCATGTTCGCCAGCCTGGGGCTGGGCATGCTGGTCATCCTGGCCAACTACGTGAGCCTGCTCCCGGGCGACGGCCCCAGCAACATGTACCTGCTGCTGGGCCTGGTCCTCATCACCATCGGCTTCGTCACCGCCACCAAGTTCCACTAGCGACGAGCCGGCCACCGACCGGCCCGGGAGTTTTCGACAGCACTTGGGGGCATTCTGTGACGCTTTCCCCCAGCTTTAGGCACACCCTGGGGAAAAGGTCACTCGAAAGTGGGGGCGACCAGGTCCATGTCCTCCTGGCAGTGCCGCGGGGGCATGGGCAGCTCCTCGGTGGCCTGGACCATGCGCACCTCGGTGAGGCAGATCGAGCAGCGGTAACGCAGGTTCACCCGCCGGATCTGGCCGGGCTCGGGCGGGGGGTGGGGCCGGGCCAGGCCGCCCAGGATGAGCATGCCGAACCGCATGATGAGGACGAACACGCCGATCGCCACCACGACCTTGAACAGGAACCCGATCACGCCAGGCGCTCCAGGACGAGGGCGTTGGCCATGCCGCCCCCCTCGCACATGGTCTGCAGGCCGTAGCGGCCGCCCGACCGTTCGAGCTCGGCCACGAGGGTGGCGGCCAGCCGGGCCCCCGAGCAGCCCAGGGGGTGGCCGAGGGCGATGGCGCCCCCGTTGACGTTCACCCGGTCCATGTCCGGGTGGTGCTCCGCGGCCCAGGCCAGCACGACGGCGGCGAAGGCCTCGTTGACCTCGACCACGTCAATGTCGGCCAGCGCCAGCCCGGCCCGGTCGAGGACGGCGGTCGTGGCCGGGATGGGCCCGGTGAGCATGGTCAGGGGGTCGCTGCCGCAGACGGCGAAGGACACGAACCGGGCCCGGGGGACCAGGCCGAGCCGGGCGGCCTGGTCCTCGCTCATGACCAGGACCGCGGCGGCGCCGTCGCTCAGCTGGGACGAGTTGCCGGCGGTCACCGTCCCCCCGTCGACCAGGAAGGCGGACTTGAGCGCAGCCAGGGCGGCCAGGCTCGTGTCCCGCCGGATGCCCTCGTCGACCTGGAACTGCTTCTTGCCCTTGGCCGTGTCGACCGTCACCGGGACGATCTCGCCCGCGAACCGGCCCTCGTCGGTGGCCCGGGCCGCCCGCCGGTGGCTCTCCAGGCTGTAGGCGTCCAGGTCATCGCGGGCCAGCCCCCACCGCTCGGCGATGCGCTCCGCGGCCAGCCCCTGGGGGATGAGCCCGCCGGCCGGGGCGTAGCGCTGGGTGACCAGCGGCCCGAAGGGCTTGCCCGGCCCGTTGAGGATGGTGGCGCCCATGGGAACCCGGGTCATCGACTCCACTCCGGCGGCGACCACCACGTCATAGGCGCCGGCCATCACCCCCTGGGCGGCGAAGTGCAGGGCCTGCTGGCCCGACCCGCACTGCCGGTCGACGGTCGTGCCGGGCACGCTCTCGGGGAAGCCGGCGGCCAGGGCGGCGCTGCGGGCCAGGTTCAGGCCCTGCTCGCCCGTCTGGCTCACGCACCCGACGATCACGTCCTCGATCAGGCCGGGGTCGAGGTCGTTGCGCTCGACCAGGGCCCGCAACACGAGGGCGGCCAGGTCGACCGGGTGCCAGTCGCGCAGGGCGCCGTTGCGCCGACCCAGCGGGGTGCGGACGGCATCGACGATCACTGCGGTGGCCATGGGGCCATTCTGCCCGCCGGGTCCCGCTATCGCCGTACGCTCCCGGCCCGTGGAGGTCACCGTCGACGTCGTGGTGTTCGCCCTCGGGGCGGTGGCCGCGCTGGGCACGCTGGGCTCCGCGGTGCGGACGGTCGTCCTCCCACGAGGGATCCCGGCCCGGCTCAGCAGCCTGGTGTTCGTGGTCCTCGGTCGCGTCTACCGGCTGCGGATCCGTCGCACCGCCACGTACGAGCGCCGCGACCGGGTCATGGCTGGCTTCGCCCCCGCCGCCCTCATGTTGCTGGTCGTCGAGTGGCTGACCATCACCCTCGCCGGCTACACGGCCATGTTCTGGGCCATCGGCGCCCGCCCGCTGCGCGCCGCCGTCACCGACAGCGGCTCGTCGCTCACCACCCTCGGCTTCAGCCAGCCCCGGGATCTGCCGTCGGTCCTGCTGGCCTTCACCGAAGCCGGCCTGGGCCTGACGTTGCTGGCCCTGCTGATCACCTACCTGCCGTCGCTGTACTCGGCGTTCTCGCGGCGGGAGGCCGCCGTCGCCCTGCTCGAGGTCCGCGCCGGGTCCCCGCCGTTCGGGGTCGCCATGCTCGAGCGCTACTCCCGGATCGGCTGGCTCGGCGGCCTCTCGGCCATCTGGGACCAGTGGGAGACCTGGTTCGTCGAGGTGGAGGAGAGCCACACCTCCTTCGCCGCCCTGGCCTTCTTCCGCTCCCCCCAGCCCGACCACTCCTGGATCACCGCCGCCGGCGCGGTGCTCGATGCCGCCGCCCTGTCGTCGTCGACCCTGCTCGAGCGCGACCCGGACGCCAACATCTGCGTGCGGGCCGGCTACGTCGCCCTGCGGCGGATCGCCGACTTCTACGACATCCCGTACGACCAGGATCCCGCTCCCGACGACCCGATCAGCGTGGCCCGGGAGGAGTACGACGAGGCCTACGACCGCCTGGCCGCCGCCGGCATGGAGCTCGTCCCCGACCGGGACCAGGGCTGGCGGGACTTCGCCGGCTGGCGGGTCAACTACGACGTCGTGCTGATCACCCTGTGCGCGCTGTTCCAGGCCCCGTACGCTCCGTGGTCGTCCGACCGCTCGGTCGCCCCCTACCGGGTACGGATCCTGCGCCGGGGCCGCAGGCGCGGACCTGCACGCCGCTCGGCCGGCCCGCCGGCCCGTGAGGCGTGACGCGGACGGTCAGGAGTACCAGCCGGGCGGGACCCAGCGGGCCTCGGCCGGCACCTTGGCCTGGCGGGACTGGTGGATGAAGGCCACCAGGCCGCCGCCGAACAGGGACAGGGCCACGGCGCCGAACGCCGCGGTCAGCACGATCCAGACGGTCGAGTCGAGGTCGCCGGCGCCCTCGCTCACCGGCTCGGTGGTGGGCGCCCGCACCACCGTCGGCGCCCCCGGGTCGACGACCTCGAACGAGGCCCGGGCCGGCGTGCCCGGCTCGGCCACCAACGTCGGCACGGCATCGGCGGGCGCGCCGGGCGCCAGCCGCGGCGTCAGCTGGGTGGCGGTGATCACGTACATCCCGGGCGGGGCGTCCGGCACGGTGAACGTCGCCGAGATGGACCCGAAGCGGTCGGGGACGGCCTCGGCCAGCGTGGCTCCGTTCTCGCTCTGCCAGTGGACCACGACCTTGGTCGGCGGCTGGCCGGTGTTGGCCTTGGGATAGATGAACGAGGCGCCGGTCAGGGTGATGGTGGCGCCCGCCCTCCCCCTCCCCGTGCTCAGGATGATGGTGGCCAGGTTCGAGCACGCGTACGCCGTGGCCCCGACCGCACCGATCAGCACCACCGCCGCCGCCAGGACGACCCTCCGTACAGCCGACAGGCGCATCCGACCTCCGTCGCCCGAGAGACGACCTCGTAGGAATTGTCCCACTGGACAACGACTACGCCAACGGCAGGTCGAAGTCAACGGATCGGTGCGTGTCCCGGTTACGTTCGCGTGTCGTGAGCGACTCTCAAGGCCGCGCCGGCGAGGGCGAGGGCGACAGCGAGGGCGAGGGCGAGTCGGGCGACCAGCTGACCGAGACGCTCCAGCGGACGGTCGACGAGGGGGTCATGCGCCTCACCCGAAGCTGGCCGTCGCTGCTGACGACCGGCCTGGTCGGCGGGGCTGACGTCGCCGTCGGTGTGTTCGCCCTCTACATCGTGCGGGAGGCCAGCCACAACGAGCTGGTGGCGTCGCTCGCCTTCGGCATCGGGTTCATCGCCCTGACCCTGGCCAGCAGTGAGCTGTTCACCGAGAACTTCCTGGTCCCGGTGGCCGCTGTGGTGGCCCGCAAGGCCACCGCCCTCAGCGTCGGACGGCTGTGGGCCGGCACCCTGGTCATGAACCTGATCGGCGGGTGGCTGGTCATGGGCCTCATCAGCAGCGGCTTCCCCCGCCTGGGCCAGGTCGCCGTGGAGGTGGGCAAGGTGTACCCGGGCATCGGCATCGGCTGGCGGTCGATGTCCGGCGCCATCCTGGGTGGCGCGGTGATCACCCTGATGACGTGGATGGAGCGGTCGACCGAGTCCGTGCCCGCCAAGCTGGTCGCCGCCGTGGCCGCCGCCTTCGTGCTCGCGGCCGCCCCGCTCAACCACGTCATCGTGGTGTCGCTGGAGATGTTCGGCGCCCTCCAGCACGGCGCCCCCTTCGGCTACCTCGACTGGCTGGCCGTGGCCGGTTGGTACACCCTCGGCAACCTCATCGGGGGGTTGGGGCTGGTCACCGGCCTGCGCCTGATCCAGGTCAGTGACCGCATCGACGACGAGCGCCGCAGCAACCGGCAGGAGGCCCGGTAGGGCGACGGTTCACCGCTTCGCCGGCGCCTTGCCCCCGAGCACACGCCGGAGGGCGGCGACGGCAGTCACCGCGCCGGCGGCGACCCGGAACACCAGCGGGGCGCGGGTTTCTGCGGCCGCCCCAGGCCGAGGAGGCGGCGGCCGGCCGGCCTCGATCCGCTCCCGGATGCGCTCCTTCTCCTCCTCCAACTCGTCGCCGCCGGTGAGGTCGTGGCACACCTTCCACGCCAGCAGCCCGGCCAGCACGGGGACCACGACCACCATGACCTGGAACACCCGGGTCAGCGACGGGATGGACACGGCCAGCTTCTGGGCGCCGATGTCCTGCGACCCGGCCAGGAACAGCACGACGTAGAAGCTCAGGGCGGCGACGCCGATAGCCGTGCGAACGGGGCGGTCTCGGGGCCGGTCGAGCAGGTGGTGCTCGGCCCGGTCGCCGGTTACCCGGCGCTCGAGGAACGGCCACAGGTAGAGCAACCCGAACGTCACCCCCGGCAGGACCACGCCCGGCCAGAACAGCTCGGAGATGGTGTAGCCGAACAGGTGGATCCGCCAGCCGGGCGCCAGGCGCAGGGCGCCCTCCACCCACCCCATGTACCAGTCGGGCTGGGACGCCGTGGTCACCGCCGCGGGCTGGAACGGCCCGTACAGCCAGATGGGGTTGACCTGGGCCAGCCCGCCCAGGAAGGCGATCAGGCCGAACACACCGGCGAAGAGCCCGATCGAGCGGGCCGCGTAGGTCGGCCACAGGTGCGACCCCTCGATGTTGGTCTCGGTCCGGCCCGGCCCGGGGAACTGGGTGTGCTTTTGTCGCCACAGGATGGCCAAGTGGGCGCCGAGGAGCCCGGCGATGATGGCCGGGATGATGAGCACGTGGAGCACGAACAGCCGGGACAGGATGTCGGGCGAGGGGAACTCGCCGCCGAACACGAGGAACGCGGCCCATGTCCCGATCACCGGCACGGCCAGGGCGATGGAGTAGGCGATGCGCAGGCCCGTCCCCGACAGGAGGTCGTCGGGCAGCGAGTAGCCGCTGAAGCCGTTGAAGATGATGAGGGTGAGCAGGGTCACGCCGACGATCCAGTTGATCTCCCGGGGCCGGCGGAACCCCCCGGTGAAGAACACCCGGCACAGGTGGACGACGACCGCGCCCACGAAGATCAGCGCCGCCCAATGGTGCATCTGGCGGAAGACCAGCCCGGCCCGCACGTCGAAGCTGAGCCGCAGGGTGGAGTTGAACGCCTCCGACATCGGCAGTCCCTGCAGCGGCACATAGCTGCCCTGGTACACGACCTCCTTGGCGCTCGGGCTGAAGAAGAACGTCAGGTAGGTGCCGGTGAGCACGAGCACCACGAAGCAGTACATGGCGATCTCGCCCAACATGAACGACCAGTTGTCGGGGAAGATCTTGTCCAGGGCGCTCCGGGTGAAGTGGGCGACGTGCAGCCGGTCGTCGAACCAGCCGAAGAGCCGGTCGATCACGCCGCCACCTCCTCGCGCTCGGAGATCGGGCGAGCGGGGGTGTCGCGCTCGACGCTGCGCAGCCACATGCCGAACACGACCGCGGCGGCCAGGACGTAGGCCAGGCCGGCGAAGCCCCACATGACCACCCCGGCCAGCTGCTGGTCGGCCAGCGACGGGTAGTCGGGGTACCAGGGCTTCGCGGCCAGGGTGAGCGCGGCGCCGAGGGCGGTGCCCGGGAGGGCGGCCACGAACACGGCGGCCACCGCCCCGCCCCGGGGCCGGGCGGCGCCGAGCCCCACCGCCCACCAGAAGGCGGTGGCGGTGGCCAGGAAGCTCACGTGCTCGAAGGCGTGCACGACCTCGTGGTGGAGCGCCGCCTCGTACAGGACGGGGGCGTGCCAGGCCAGCATGACGGCGCTGCTCACCACCAGGGTGGCCGAGACCCAGGCCAGCCACCGGCGGGAGTGGCTGCGAAGGGCCCGGCGCCACGCGGTGGCGCCGGGCACACCGGGTAGGGCCCGCAGCAGGGTCGGGAGCGGGGCGGCGAGCGCCAGCAGGGGGGCGGCCACGACCAGGAGCAGGACGTGCTGGACCATGTGCGCGACCAGGCCGTCGTCGGCCCGCTCGGCCAGGGGCGGGAGGAGGGCG
Source organism: Acidimicrobiales bacterium (assembly GCA_035494015.1). Taxonomy (GTDB): domain Bacteria; phylum Actinomycetota; class Acidimicrobiia; order Acidimicrobiales; family AC-14; genus CADCTB01. Next base: position 21,965 of record DATJHJ010000035.1, on the reverse strand, counting down.
ACGGCCAGGGTCACCATGGCGCCCGCGAAGCACCCGATCTGCCCGGGCGTAACCAGGCGCCCTCGACCACCGGCCCGGCGCACCCCGGCGGCGTAGGTGCCGGCCGCGGCCAGCAGGAGGACGGCAACCACGAGGTCAGCCACAGCGCTTCGACTGGAGGACCACGAGGTACACCTCCTCCAGGGCGATCAGGGCGAAGTTGACGACGCCGATGAGCAGGCCGAGGCGGGCGATGAACTGGGCCCGCCCGCCCTCCTCGTCCGACGCCTCGTCCTCGCCACTGGAGGCGCCCAGCATCCGCCGGCACAGCAGCAGGGCGACGGCGGTCATCGCCAACGTGACTGCGGTGACGACGTGCATGAGCCACAGGGATCCGGACCGGTTGCACGTGTACCGCACATACGCGGCGAAGAAGACCAGGTGAATGGTCCACGCCCCGATCCCGCCGAGCAGGGCGTACCAGACGAGCACCGCCTCGCGCACCGCGGACCCGATGCTGTGGGCCCGGCGGGCCTCCTCCCCGGAGAGCGTCTCGACGCTCACCGGATGTGGGGGGACAGGAACAGGGCGGGGAACACAGCCAGCCAGACGGCGTCGACGAAGTGCCAGTACAGGAAGAAGACCTCGGCGCTGGCGTAGCGGCCGTGGTCGTAGCGGCCGAGCCAGGCCTTGAGCTGGATCACCACGTTCATGCCCAGGCCGATGAACACGTGCAGGGCGTGGAGCCCGACGATGGTGTAGTAGATCGACCCGTAGGCGTTGTCCCGCCACCCGAAGTGCAGGTCGTTGAAGTCGTAGAGCGTGTAGGCCAGGAACGACGCCCCCATCACGAAGCTGATGAGGACACCGGCCTTGAGGCGGGCCACGTTGCCGTTGCGGATCCCGGCCTCGGCCCAGAAGATGGGCAGGCTGCTCCCCCACAGCACGAAGCTGAAGGGCACGGCCAGCTCGAGCTTGGGGACCTCGATCCCGGCCAGCGGCCACTCCTTCGACGCCGCCCGCAGGAAGAAGTAGGCCGCCAGCAGGATCACGAAGACCATGGCCTCGGTCATGATCAGCACCGCCATCCCCCACCACGCGGTGGGGTAGCTGCGCCTGGTGGCGGGCCGGGTGATGCCCGGCGTCACGACGGCGGCAGTCACGTCAGATCCTCCTCGGTGCGCCAGCTCCACCACAGCACGGCGACGACGGCGAGCCCGACCCCGACCACGCCGACCACCGCGGCCTTGATGAGCAAGCCGACGAAGAGCGCGGCCAGGCCGAGGGCGACGACGAAGGGCAGGTAGGTCTCGTGCGGGATCTCCAGGTTGCCCTCGGGCCTGGTGTCGATGCCGCTGGTGACCGGCGTCTCCCGGGCCACCGCCCCCTCGGAGCCGAGCCCGCTGGTGTCCTCCTCGGGGCCCGACTCGGCGAACGGCAGAGGTCGTTGGTCCCACAGGGGGTGGCGGCTGGCGACGAGGGGGATCGAGGCGAAGTTGTAGTGCGGCGGCGGCGACGTCGTCGACCACTCCAGGCTGTCGCCGTCCCACGGGTCGTCACCCGCCGGCACGCCTCGCCACCGGCTCCACAGCCAGTTGAACAGGGTGATGGCCGTACCCAGCCCGAAGATGGCCGAGCCGATGCTGACCATGGCGTTGAGCCCGCCCCAGCCCAGGCCGTTGTCGTACGTGTAGATGCGCCGGGGCATGCCAAGGAAGCCCAGGATGTGCATGGGGAAGAAGGTGACGTTGAAGCCGACGAACATCACCCAGAAGCTGAGCTTGCCGAGCTTCTCGCTCAGCATCCGCCCGGTCATCTTGGGCATCCAGTAGTAGATGGCGCCGAAGATCGGGAACACGACCGCGCCGTTGAGCACGTAGTGGAAGTGGGCGACGACGAAGTAGCTGTCGGTCACCTGCCAGTCGAAGGGCAGCACGGCCACCATCACCCCGGTGATCCCGCCGAGCAGGAAGATGAGCAGGAAGCCGACGCCGAACAGCATCGGTGTGGTCAACCGGACGCGGCCCTTCCACATGGTGGCGATCCAGGCGAAGAACTGCACCCCGCTGGGGATGGTGATGATCAGGCTGGCCCCCGAGAAGAACGCCATGGCGACCGGGGGGAGCCCGGTGGCGAACATGTGGTGGACCCACACCCCGAAGCTGATGAACCCGACGGTGACCAGGGCGCCCGCCACCCAGAGGTAGCCCGACAGCGGCCGCCCCGAGAACGTCGGGATGATCTGCGAGATCATCCCCGTCGCCGGGACGAAGAGGATGTACACCTCGGGATGGCCCCAGAACCAGAACAGGTGCTGGTAGAGGAGGACGCTGCCGCCCAGAGCGGGGTTGAAGAACGAGGTGCCGAAGAGCCGGTCCAGCTCGTTCAGGCCAGTGGCCAGGGTCACCGCCGGCACGGCGAAGATGGCCATGAACGAGAACACGAGCATGGACCACACGAAGATCGGCATGCGGTTCAGGGTCATCCCCGGGGCCCGCAGCTTGAAGATGGTGACGATGAAGTTGATCGACCCCACGGTCGTCGACAGGCCGGTGAACACGATCCCGAGACCCCAGAAGTCGATGTTGAGCCCGGGCGAGAACGTGCGGCTGACGAGCGGCGTGTACCCGAACCACCCGCCGTCGGGGATCTTGCCGACGAAGAAGCTGCTGTACATGAAGATGCCGCCGAGCAGGAACACCCAGTAGCTGAAGGCGTTCATGCGCGGGAACGCCATGTCGCGCGTCCCGATCTGCAGGGGGATCAGGTAGTTGCCGAACCCGGCCAACACGGGCGTGTTGAACAGGAAGATCATGGTCACGCCGTGCATGGTGAACAGCTCGTTGTAGAGCTGGGGCCCGAGCAGGTCGGCGTTGGGCTTGGCCAGCTGGCCCCGCATGACCAGGGCCATGGCCCCGGCCACGAAGAAGAAGAAGAAGCAGGTGTAGATGTACCGCATGCCGATCCGCTTGTGGTCGACAGTGGACAGGAACCCGGGGATGCCGGGAGCGTCCTCCCACAGCTCCAGCAGTTCGGGCTCGTCGACCGGCGGCGAGGGCGGCGGGGGCGGGTGCTCGGTGACGGCCAATTACTTCAGCCCTTCCAGGTAGGCGGTGACCGCGGCGATGTCCTCGGCGGAGAGCGCGGTCGGGGGCATGAGGGTGCCGGGCTTGACCGACTGCGGGTCGACGATCCACTGCTCGAGGTTGGCCGGCGTGTTCGGGACGGTCAGCGAGCCGATCCACTGGCGCCCGCCGAAGTCGCTCAGGTCGGGACCGATCTGGGCCACCGCCTGCGTCCCTCGGACCGCGTGGCAGCCGGCGCACGCCTCGCGGGTGAAGACGAGCTCGCCCCGCGCCGCCTGATCGGAGGTCGGGGTGAGGCCGGCACCCGTGGTGCGCCGGGCCAGCCACCGGTCGAAGTCGGCCGGGGGGTCGGCGATGATCTGGAAGCTCATGTGGGCGTGCTGGATCCCGCAGAACTCCGCGCACTCCCCCCGGTAAGTCCCCGGCGCAGTGGCGGTGAGCCGGAGGTGGTTGGTCTGGCCGGGGATGGTGTCGACCTTGCCGGCCAGCTCCGGGACCCAGAAGCTGTGGATCACGTTGTCCGACGTCAGCTCGATGTCGACCGGGCGGTCGACCGGGATGTGGATCTCGTTGGCCGTGCGCACCCCCGGGCTGTCCGGATAGGTCACGTCCCACCACCACCGCTTGCCCACCACGGCGATGCGCAGCTCGCCGGCCTCCGGGTTGCGCAGGGCCTCGGTGGTGTTGACCGTGACCACGGCGAGCACGGCCAGGATGATCACCGGGGCGACGATCCCTCCCAGCCAGATGAACGTGTCGTCCTTCGGCGCCTTCTGCGCCTTCTCCCGCTTGCCGCCGCGGCCCCGCACGATGGCGATGACGATGAAGGCGGCCACGACGACGTAGACCACCGCGGCCAGGCTGAACATCAGCCACCACACGCCCGACACGCGCTGGGACTCGGTCCCGTGGGCGTCGAGCATGGAGGGCGAGTGCCCGCGGCACGAGACGAGCGTGATGCTCGACGCGGCCACGACGGCGGCGAGCGCCGCGGGTCGGACGCGCCTCACGACCGCCGCCAGAACGAGGGCCCGACCGGCTCGGAGAAGTCGCCGCGGGCGACGACGAACCCTTCCGCGTCCACGGCCAGGGGGAGCTGGGGCAGGGGCGCGGCCGCCGGGCCGATCTGCGGCTCGGCGTGGCGCAGGACGTCGAACGTCGACTGGTGGCACGGGCACAGCAGCTGGTGGGTCTCGGCCTGGTAGAGGCCGACCGGGCAGCCGGCGTGCGTGCAGATCTTCGAGTAGGCCACCAGCCCGCCAGGGGTCCAGTCCTCCCGCCCCGGCTTGGGCTCGATCTGGCCGGTCGCCACCCGGATCAGCACGGCCTGCCCGTCGGCCGATCCCGCGAACCCTTCCGGGAAGACGGTGACCAGCCCCTCGACCGGGACGTCGACGGCCCGCACCAGGCGCCCGTCCTGGGTGATCAGCCGCACGCCGGCCCGCCACGGCGTCTGCACGAGGGCCTTGCCGGGGCGGGGGCCGAGGGAGCGGACGGGGAACAGGGCGGCCACGCCGAGCCCGCCGACCGCGAGCCCGAGCGAGCGGATCACCAACTTGCGGCGGGTCAGGGTGCCGCCCGCCTCGAAGTCCTCCTCCACGGCCTCGACCTCGTCGTCGGGACTGGCCAGCTGGTGGCGCTCGCCGACGACCGGGCCCTGCGACAGCAGGCGGTTCCCCCAGATCACGAACCCGCACGCCACCCCGGTCAGGGCCAGCCCGAGGAACAGCCCCTCCAGCTGCGGTTGCCCCCCGCGCCAGTACACGGCGGCCAGGGCCACCGCGCTGGCCGACGACAACAGGAACAGGGCACCGACCTGGCGCTCGGCCCGCCGCTCGTCCTGCGTTTCCTCGTCGACCCGTCGCATGCGGCGCCGGCCCTAGCCCCGCTCACCGATCCAGCGGGTGAACAGCAGCAGCAACGCCAGGGCGACCAGGGCCATCGCCCCTTCGGTGACCGGGCCGAGGTGCCAGAGGGGGTCGCCCCCGCGGTCGCGCGGGCTGTCCAGGTAACGGACGTAGGCGGCCACCGAGGCCACCTGTTCGTCGGTCAGGGCGGCGTCCCCGAAGGCCGGCATCTGGCCGGGCCCGAGGCGGATGGCCTCGGCGATCTGGGTCCGGGTCGAGGCGTGCAGGGCCGGGGCTTCCCGCCGCAACAGGGCACCACCGTCACCGGCCCAGGCGTGGCACGCCGCGCACTGGAGCCGGAACAGGTCACCACCCTCGGCCAGGTTGCCCCCCACCGGGTGGGGGATGTCCGGCCCGCCCCCGCCGGTGAGCGTGCTCACGTAGTCGATCAGGGCGGTGATGGTGGGGCCGTCGTAGGCGGGCTCGTGGCGGCGGGGCAGGAGGTCGGGATCGCCGGCCGCGGTGTTGGGCAGCGGCTGGAGCGGCGACCCGGGCTCGGCTGCGTCCCGCCCGACCCCGACCAGGGGCATGCGGCCGGTGGAGAGCTGGTAGTCGAGCGACGCCCGACCGACGCCGGCCAACGAGGGGCCGCGGTCCGTCCCCCGGCCGGAGCTGCCGTGGCATACCGCGCAGTCCGACAGGAAGATCTGGCGGACGTCCCGGGGCGGCGCAGGTGCGGCGGCCACCGGGTGGACCGTGAAGACGGCCGCAGCGACGGCGAGGGTCGGGGCCAGCCAGACCAGGCGGCGGGCGTGACGTTCGCCGCTCACGATGCGGGCGGGAGGCCGCACGCCCTGGCGTGCGCCTTCCCCGTCATTTGCCTCCTCCCGAGCGCGCCCTCAGACCAGTAGCGGGCGCCTCCTACCCAGCGGCGGCTCGGCCCACACTTCCCAGTCGCCGGAAACCCGATTGCAACTGCTCCAGCTCCCGCTGCTGCTCACGCACCCGCAGCAGGTCGGTACGAGTGCAGATCCCCACCAGACGACCGTCGGCCAGGACGGGCACGTGGTCGACCTGCTCGTCCAGCATGGCGTGCAAGGCCGTGAGCACGGTGTCCTCCGGTCGTACGGAAACCACGTCGCGGCTGGCGTGGTCGACGACGGGCGCATCGGGATCGAGGTCGTCGCCCAGGAGGTCGCCCCGAGTCACGATCCCCACCACCCGTTCGTCTTCGTCCACGATCGGGTACGCACCGTGGCCGTCCTCGACGAGGCACTGGCGCGCCTGCTTCACGGTGGCCGTCGACGGGAGGGTGGCGACGGGCGTGGTCATGAACTTGCCGACCAGCGCCGTGGTGAAGGGGTCGACACCGTACATGCGGCCGATCCGCAACCCCCGGTGGCTGAGCTTCTCGGTCATGATGCTGTGCTCGCTCAGGGCGTTGAAGACCAGGTCGGCGAGCACCGTGGCCAGCATGAGCGGGACGATGACCTGGTAGTCGCGGGTCAGCTCGAACACGAAAACGATGGCGGTGAAGGTGGCCCGGGTGGACGCGCCGAACGTGGCCGCCATGGCTACCAGGGCGAACGCGCCCGGCGCGATCGCGGGGCCGGGCAGCACGTTGTTGAGGCCGGTGCCGAAGAGGGTGCCGAACGACGCGCTGATGAGCAGGATCGGGGCGAGGGTGCCGCCGGACGTGGAGGAGCCGAGGGCCAGCCACCAGGAGACGAGCTTGACCAGGCCCAGCACGGCGACGGTGCCGAGGGCGAGCCGGCTGTTGAGGACATCGCCGATGGCGTCGTAGCCCACCCCGAGGGCGCGAGGGGCGAGCAGGCCCACGCTGGCGAACAGGACGGCGCCGATCACCGGGTGCCAGAAGATGCCGACGGGCAGGCGGCGGTACAGGTGCTCGACCACGAACAGGCCCTTGGTGACGACGACCGCCATCAGCCCGCAGGCCAGCCCGAGGATTATGAAGGCCGGCAGGCCGCCCATCCCGTGGTAGTCGTGGACCGGGACCGCGAACAACGGGCCGTTGCCGAACAGGGCGTTGTGCACGCCGCCGGCCACGCTGGTGGCCACGACCAGGGGGACGAGCGCCCGGGCCGAGAACTCGAACAGGAGCAGCTCGATGGCCAGGATGACCGACGCCAGGGGGGCGCCGAAGGTCGCCGCCATGCCCCCCGCCGCGCCACAGGCCAGCAGGATCTTGCGTTCCGCCGGCGACACGGGCACGACCTGGCCGAGGAGGGAGCCGAGCGCGCCCCCGGTGACGATGATCGGGCCCTCGGCGCCGAACGGGGCCGAGGTCCCGATGGCGATCGCCGCCGAGAGCGGCTTGGCGATAGCCGTGCGCGGCGCGATCCGGCTCTGCTTGGTGAGGATGGCCTCCATGGCTTCCGGGATCCCGTGGCCCCTGATGACCGGGGACCACTTGGCCAGCAGGCTGATCAGTACCGCACCGATGACGGCGACGATCACGACTCTCGGCGTCGGGTGGAGGGTGGCGTAGCTCGGGGGGTGCCACCCGAGCCGCCCAAAGACGGCGGCGTTGGTGATGCCCGCGATGAGGTGGAGCAGCACCCAGGCCGTCCCGCCGGCGAGGAGCCCGACGACGCCGGCGAGGGCCGTGAGCAGCGCCGTGCGGCGAGCCGAGTTGAAGTTCATCGTCCTACGATAATATCGTGGGACGACATGGGTCCACCTGCTTCGACCTCGTCCGGCCTCACGGACCGGGAGTTCGAACGCCTACTCGCCTTCCGCGACGGGCTCCGCCGGTTCCAGCGCTGGAGCGAGGAGCAGGCGCAGCGGGCAGGGGTGACTCCAGCCCAGCACCAGCTCCTGCTGGCCGTGCGCGGGCACGGATCGTCGCCGAGCGTCAGCGACCTCGCCGGGCACCTCCTGCTCCGCCACCACAGCACCGTCGAACTGGTCGACCGGGCCGTGCAGGCCGGCCTGGTCCGCCGCTTCACCGACGAGACGGATCACCGGGTGGTCCGCGTCGCCCTCACCGCCAAGGGCGAGCGCCGCCTCTACGCGTTGTCGGAGGCCCACCTCGAGGAGCTGTCACGGCTCGGCCCCCGTCTCGCCGCCCTCTGGAGCGAGCTGCCAGCCGGGTAACGGGGGGCGCTACCCCCCGGTGCGGCGGCGGCCGGTCCTGCGCCACCGGGCGGGGGGGCTGGCGGCGGAGGTGGCGCCGTGGGCCAGGTCGGCGAGGCCGGCGGCGGCCAGGTTGTCCGGCTCCCCGAACCAGCAGAGGCGTCGCAGTCGGCAGGCGATGTCGAGGGCGAACAGCTCGGCCCATTCCGTCGGGAGGGAATCACCCGTGCGCATCCGACGGAACGCCTGCCGGGCCTCGTGCTCGCTCGAGAACGCAAGCGTCGCCCGGCGGATTCCCCTTGTTCGCTCGTCGCGGACGCCGGCCAGCAACAGGTAGGCAGGTGGAGCCGCCCCCAGCTCGTCCGGGTCGATCCCGAGCTCGGGGAGCAGGGCGGACGCAGGCATCTCCACCGCCTCGATCTCACTCCCCCCGCTGTGCCAGCCGCCGAGCCGGAGGACGCGGCGGCTCCGGACGTACTCCAGTCGAACGCCAGCCGTCTCGTCTCCCGCCTCGATCGACCGCGACCTCGCCCTCATCGGCGCTCACCGGTCGATGCGCGGAGCGACCGGTTCGAGCTGTGCCCTTGAGACCGCCGTGATGCTCCCATGCTCCTGCTTTCTTCTCGCTGTGGGGGAGAGCCCGCCCGGAATTCCGGTGATACGTCCAGCTCCCCGGCCGCCGAGGTGACTACCGGTATCACTCGGCCCGTTCGAGTGCTCAACATTTCGACGCCATTCAAGGAGACGAGCCACCATGGCCTCCCGAGCCGGTTCCGCAACTACCACCTGTCCTGCGCCGCCTGATGGAGCACCCGCCAGTGGCTCTAGGATGAGCCCGTGGCGGACCGGGCCGAGGACGACGCCGATCTCGTTCGGCGGGCTCGGGCCGGTGATGCAGGCGCCTGGGATGCGCTCGTCGAACGGCTGGGGAGCCGGGTGTGGGCCGTGGCGCGCGCCCAAGGGTTGAACCGTGCCGACGCCGACGATGTCTTCCAGATCACCTGGATGCGGCTCGTGACCCACCTCGACGCCATTCGAGAGCCGGAGCGGGTCTCCGCCTGGCTGGCCGCCACCGCCCGGCACGAGAGCTTCCGGGTGCTCCGGCGCAACGGCCGGCAGATCCCGAGTGGAGACGACGAAGACTTCGAAGGGACGGTGCTGCTCGAGCAACCCCTCGACGCGCGGATCCTGGCCGACGAGCGCCAGAAGGCGGTGTGGGACGCGGTGGCGACCCTGCCCCCCCACTGCCAGCGCCTTATGCGCCTGTTGATGGCCGATCCGCCCTTCACCTACGAGCAGATCACCGAGCTGCTGGACATGCGACCGGGGAGCATCGGGCCCACCCGCGCCCGCTGCCTGGAAAAGCTGCGGCGGCGCCTTGGGGCCATGGACGACAAGCACGAGAGGACGACGTCGTGAGCGGCACCGGGGACAGTGGGTTCGACGAGCTCGGCCTCGACGACGCGCTCCACGCCGATCTGCAGTTGGCCGGCCGTCTCGATGAGGTACCGGCGGAGAGCGTGGCTGCGGCCAAGGCCAGCTTTGCCTGGCGGACGATGGACGCCGAGCTCGCCGAGCTGGCCGCCGACTCGGCCGAGGAGGGCAAGCTCCTCGCGGGCGTGCGCGGCCCCGGCGCGGTACGGATGCTCACCTTCGAGTCCCCCACCCTCACGGTCGAGGTCGAGGTGCTCGAGGACGGGAGCCGGCGGCGCCTGGTCGGCCAGCTCGTCCCACCGCAGGCGGGCAGGGTCGAGGTGCGCCACAGCAGGGGAACGGTAACCGTCGCCGCCGACGACCTCGGTCGCTTCTCTGTCGACGACCTGGCGGCCGGCCCGTTGAGCCTCCACTGCTCGGGGATCGCCGGCGGCAAAGAGATCGCCACGGACTGGGTCCCGGTCTGAGGGACCGGTCACCCCGCCCCGAAGCACACGAAACCGGCCGCCGCCGCGCTCGACGGCTCCGACGGGTCCAGCTCGGCGAGGGCGCCGGCGAGCGATTCCGCCGGCGGGCGCCCATCGGCGAGCCGGCGGTGGAAGGCCACCATCACGGCTGCCGTCTGTGCGTCCGGCACCGGCCCCGTGCTGGCGACGAGGGTACGGGTGCCGAGGGCCAGCAGCACCGACGCCAGGCCCATGAGCTCGTTGCCGGGCTGCACGTCGGAGAGGCCCGACTCGCAGGCGGAGAGGACCAGGACCTCGGGGGCGTGCCCCAGGCATTCGAGGTCGTAGACGGTGAGGGGCCCGTCGGCCAGATGGATGCAGGAGAACAACGGATTGTCGGCTCGGAAGGTGCCGTGGGCGGCGATATGGGCGAGCCCGGCGCCATCGATGGCCCGTAGGACATTGGCCACGCTGGCCTCGGCGCCCACCAGCAGCTCGACGTGCTCGGCCCGGGGCGACACCGAGCGCACCTCGGCTTCGGCGTGGTCCGTCCCGGGCCCCGAGACCAGCGTCGCCCGCCGCAGCGGCCCGCCGTGGGTGGCGGACGCCGACCTGAGCCAGAGGGTGGCCGACGGTGCGACCGTCACCGGCCGGTCGTGGCAGGAGGGAAGGAGCGCCCACGGGATGGCGTGGAGCGACCCGGTCGGCACGACGACGAGCGGGCGGTCACCGGCCGCCGCTGCGCACGGCTCCAAGATGAGCTGGTCGAGCCGCTTTGCGGCGTAGGCGGCGGCGGTGGTGGCCGCGTCGGTCGACGGCGACCGGCGGCCGGGCCGGGCCAACCGGCGGAGGGCGAATCGGAGCGAACCCAGCTCGTCGAGGATCGGCGCGACAGGGCCGGCCGCGACGAGCTGCAGCCCGCGGTCAGAGAGGACGACGGTGTGGCACCAGCCGTCGAGCTCGACGATCTCGACGAGGGCGCGCCCGCTGAGGGCGGCAACGAGCGCGGCCGGCGACGGGATCGGCTCGGCCCGCACGCCACCTCCCGCCGCCGCTCTGGCCCGCCGCCGCACCGCTTCCTCGGCCGCGGCCTGCTCCCGGCGGAGCGCGGTTGGCGAACCGCCGCTCAGCACCGCTCGCTCGACCTCCCGGATCACCTGCCGGAGCTTGGCCAGGTCGCCCGTGAGCGCGGCGTCGTCCGGGGGCCGGGCCGGCCGGACCGTGAGGGCGCGCGCCCGCCATCGCTCGGCCCACTCGAGCACCTTGCCAGCCTGGCCGGCGGCGACGGCGAGACGCAGACCATCAAGGGCGAGGTCGGCGCCATGGCCCGACGTGCTGGCCCGCAGCTCGGTCGCCCCGAGCACGGCGCGGTAGCGCTCGAGGACGTCGAGCCCGGCGCGCAGGGCGGCCTCACCGCCGCGCCGGTCGTTGCGGGCCAGGCAGAGGAGCGCCCGGGCGTGCCAGGCCCTGGAGCGGAGCTCGACCGGCCCGTGGTGGCGGGCGCGGCTGGCGACCCGGAGCTCGCGTTCGGCGACGTCGACCCGCCCGAGGTCGAGGGCGATCCGGGCCGCGACCACGCTGGCGTCGAGGCTGCGCACCGCCCAGCCGGTGGCCCCGAGGGCGGCGGCCGTGCGCCGGGCCGCGGCCAGGGTGGAGGGCGCCCGCTCCCCTGAGCACCAGGTGGCCTGGAGGCTGGCGTACCGGGCGAGGGCGACCCAGCGCGGCCGGCCCTGCCGCGAGAACGCCCGGCGGGCCTGCTCGGCCGCCGCTCTCGCGGTGGGGTAGTCACCGTCGAGGAGGGCGGCCTGGGAAAGGGTGAGGCGGGCCTCCGCGAGCCGGGCGGCCATCCGGCCCCGTGCGAAGTCCTCCACCGCCTGCTCCGCCGCGGCTCTCGCTTCGCGCACCAGGCGCACCGACAACAGGAGCTCGGCGCGGTCGAGAAGGGCCTCGGCCCGGTGGACGCCGTCGATCCCGTGGCTCTCCTCCGCCCGGTCGTACCAGCGCAGCGCGAGGGGAACGTCACCGCGCAGGGCGTAGACGAAGCCGAGATTGTGGCGGACCATCCCGAGCAGCAGCTCGAGCTCGAGCTCCTCACAGATCCGCTCCGCCTGCAGCAGGTCGCTCTCCGCGGCCCGGTACTCGCCCCGGTAGGCGTGGAGCACGCCCCGGTTGCAGCGAACCCGGGCTTCCCACAGGCCGTCGCCCGAACGCCGGAAGCCGCCGAGGGCGCGCCGGTACCCCTCCAGTGCGTCGCCGAAGCGACCCATGTGCTGCAGGACGAGGGCCCGCTGCATCTGCACGCGGGCGCGGTCGTGGCCCCGCAGCAGGTCGCCGGCCCGGTCGGCCTCACGCAATGCCGCCGCCCCGCGCCCGCGATGGGCGAGGATGAGCGACAGGCTCATGCGGGCCTCCCCCGTCCGCGTGCGGCTGCCGGCCTGCTCCGCCAGACGCACGGCCTCGCGCATCTGCGCCTCGGCGGCGTCCATGTCGTTGCGCTCCTTGGCCACCAGCCCGAGGGCGCGCTTGGCCATGGAGGCAGTCGCCATGTCGCCCGCCGACGTGGCCACGTCGAAGGCGGTGAGGGCCAGCCGCCGGGCGACCTGCGGCCGGGCCTGCACCAAACGGATCGCCTCCGCCGCTTGCGCCGGGGAATCACTGACCATCGTTACCGGTTGTTCCACCGTCGCACCCGTGAGGATTTGTGTATTTGCGGTGCCGCCATCCTGCTCTTCTTTTCACATCGGCGAAAGGGAGGGAGTTATGGCGGTCACCTACAGGGGCGGCGCCCCGAGCAACCCGCTTACCCAAGCAGGGTTCATGCAGTCCCCCGACGGCAGGAACTGGTACCGGCAAGGACGGGTCCTGGCGCTACGGGCCGAGGCCGACAAGATCGAGTACGTGCTGAAGGAGGACGTCCTGCACGGCGTCGCCATCCAGCGAGAGCCGGTCGGCGGGGGACTGGTGCGCTTCAGCTGGGCCACGGACCACGACCCGGGCGACATCGTCGATCAGGTGCGCATCGCCGCCCGGCGCCAGTGGGGGCCCAGGTACGCGCCGAAGGTAGGCCCTGACCACCTCTTCGGCGCCGACCTCGACCCGGTGAGCGGCCAGCCCTTCGACGCTGGCGGTCCCGCCGGCTTCCCGCGGGCTCCCCGGGACGGCGAACCCGACGAGCTCGAACCGCGGACGGCCGGCGAGACGTCGGGCGACGGGGTCGTGGTGGGCGTCGTGGACACCGGTGTGGCCCGGGGGGCCGCCACCGGGCCCGAGGCGCAGGACTGGCTCGAGGGGGCGTTCCTCGCCCGCCCCGACGACATCGACGAGCTGGTCCACGAGGGCAAGCTCGGGAACCAGGCCGGTCACGGAACGTTCATCACCGGCATCGTGCTGCAACACGCGCCGGCGGCGACGGTCCGCATCGCGCGCGGCCTGCACGCCAACGGGATCGCCGACGGGAGCGAAGTGGCCGTCGCCATCGACCGGCTGGCCCGTTCGGGCATCGACATCCTCAGCCTGTCGCTCGGCTGCTTCACCCGGAACGACGCCTCGTCCATGGCCATCGAGGACGCCCTGCGCCGCCTCGACCGGGACATCGTCGTGGTGGCGGCGGCGGGGAACCTGCACACCGGTCGCCCCGGCGAGGGCGACGACGACGACGGTCACGGCCACAGCCACCCGCCCGTCACCACCCCGCGCGAGTTCTGGCCCGCCGCCCTTCCGTGGGTGTTCTCGGTCGGCGCGCTCGAGACGAGCGGGCTGTCGCCGAGGCTGGCGGACTTCAGCAACATCGGCGGCTGGGTGACGGCCTACACGCAGGGCGTCGACGTCCTGAGCACGTTCCTCACCCTCGATGACCACCGCGACCCCATGGAGCCCAAGCAGTTCAACGGGTTCGCGTACTGGAGCGGCACGTCGTTCGCCGCCCCCGCGGTGGCCGGGGCCATCGCCGCTCGCATGCAGCAGGACCACGTGACGGCCCACGAGGCCGCCGACCGCATCCGGGCAGACGGCGTCGACTACCCCAGGCTCGGGCTGGGCGCCGCCGGATCCACGATGGGGACCGTCCTGCGCCTCGAACCCAAGGTGCGGGCCCGCCGCCGGTTCCAGGCCCTCGCGCTGGAGCGGGAGCTCGCCAGCTACTGACCGTGCCGGGCTCAGTCCTCGCTGGCGGCGAGAAGGGCACGGGTGTAGTCGTGAAGAGGGGCCGCGATGACCTGGTCGACCGGCCCCTCTTCGACGATCCGGCCGGCGTGCATAACCCCGATCCGGTCGCACACGTAGCGGGCGACGGCGAGGTCGTGGGTGATCACCAGGGCGCTCAGCCCCCGGTTGGCCTGCAGGCTCCGCAGGACGTTCAAGATGCCGAGCTGCACCGACGCATCGAGCATCGAGGTGGGCTCGTCGGCCACGAGCAGCGTCGGTTCCAGGACGATCGCCCGGGCGATGGCGACCCGTTGACGCTGGCCGCCCGACAAGTCGTTGGGATAGCGGTCGAGGAGCCCTCCCGCCGGGCTCAAGGCGACCTCGTCAAGGGCGCGCCGGACCATCTCCGTCCGATCCTCGCGGTTGCCGACCCGGTGGACGGCGAGCGGCTCGCCGACGAGCTCGTGCACCGCCATCCCGGGGTGCAGGGCCTGGAACGGATCCTGCCCGACCATCTGGATGCGACGGCGCATCCGGCGCAGCTCGCGCCGGCGCAGCCCGAACAGGTCCTGCCCGTCCACCCACACGCGGCCGGCGTCGGCGGGGAGGAGCCGCAGGACCAGCCGGGCCAGCGTGCTCTTGCCGGCGCCGCTCCCACCCACCAGGCCGTAGATCTCGCCGGCCAGGATCGAGAACGAGACGCCGTCGACGGCGACGGTTCCTCCCCCCCGACCGCGCCCGTTCCCGAACGCCTTCCGCAGCCCCTCGACGCGGACCCGCGGCGGGGGCGGCGGCGGGTCAAGCGGGGAAGAGGTGGCAGGCGACACGGTGGCCGTCGCGGAGGACGAGCAGCGGCTCCCGCTCGGAACAGGCCGCCACTGCCGACGGGCAGCGCGGGTGGAACGGGCATCCGCTCGGGACCTGCGTGAGATCGGGCGCCTCACCGGCGATAGGGACTCCGGCCGTCAGGGGACCCCGCAGGTTCGGCAGCGATCGAGCCAGTGCCACCGGGTAGGGGTGCCGCGACGCAGACAGCAACGTCGACGCCGGGCCCTCCTCCATCACCCGGCCCGCGTACATCACCACCGCCCGATCGCTCCAGCGGGCCACCAGGCGCAGGTCGTGCGAGACCATGAGGAGGGCGAGACCGAGGTCGGCGACCAGGCGGCGGAGCAGGGAGAGGATTTGGGCCCGCACCAGCACGTCGAGCCCACTGGTCGGTTCGTCGGCCAGGAGGAGCTGCGGGCGAGGCGCCAGCGCCATGGCGATGACCGCCCGCTGGCGCATCCCGCCGCTCAGCTCGTGGGGGTAGCGGTCCGAGACCGGTCCCTCGAGGTCGACCATCTCGAGCACCTCGGCGATCCGGGCTCGGGCCGCGCTGCCCTCCAGTTCGGTGTGCAGCATGAGCGACTCGCCGATCTGCCGTCCGACCGTGATGACCGGGTTGAGCGAGCCCATGGCGGCCTGGGGGACGTAGGCCACCCGCCGGCCCCGCAGGCGCCGCATCTCCAGCGGGGTCAGGTCGCGCAGGTTCTGGCCGTCGAGGCCGATGGTGCCCGATACCAGCCGGCCGGGCGGCGGGAGCAGCCGCAGCGTGGCGAGCACGAGGCTCGTCTTGCCCGATCCCGATTCGCCCACGACGCCCACGATCTCGCCCGCGTCGACGTCCACACTGACCCTGTCGACGGCGCGCACCGTCCCAGCCGCCGTCGGGTACTCGACGGAGAGATCGCGCAGCTCAAGAAGTGCCAAGCCAGCCCTTCCGCTGCAGACGCGGGTCGGTGCCTTGCTCGAGGGCGAATCCGAGGAGCGCGAAGCCCATCACCACTGCGCCGATGCACAGGCCCGGCGGGACCACCCACCACGGCCACGATCCGGTGAGGAAGGCGGCCCGGGCGTAGGCGTAGTGGAGCATCGTCCCCCAGCTCTTGGCCACGGGGTCGCCGAGGCCGAGGAAAGCGAGCGACGCCTCGAGCAGGATGGTGATGTTGGCGATGCGGACGAACTCGGCGACGATGACCGGGGCGATACGCGGCACGACGTGGCGGCGGATGATGTAGCTCGTGGAGCCCCCCATCCACACCGCGGCTTCGACGTGGCCGGCACTGCTCATGGCCAGCGTGGCGGCCCGCAGGACCCGGGCCGGCCGGGCCCAGAGCAGCAGCCCGATGACCAGGATCTGGACTTCGAGCCTTGGCCCGAACAGCGCGGCGATCAGAAGCAACAGCGGCAGGAACGGGAGCACCAGGACGACGTCGACCAGGCGCATGAGCACCGACGCCCAGCGACCGCGGGAGTACCCGGCACCGACGCCGACGAGACAGGCCATGGCCGTGCCGATGGTGGAGACCACGACGGCGACGCCGAGCGATATGCGAGCCCCGAAGATGAGCTCGGAGAGGATGTCCTGGCCGATGTCGTTCGTGCCGAGGAGGTGTTGTGCGTCGGGCCGGGTGAACGAAGGTGCGACGGGCACCTTGGGGTCGTAGGGGGCGAGCAGCGGCGCGAACACGGCGACAACCGTGAACACCAGCAGGATGCCCGCCCCCACCCTGCCCGCCCGGCTGTCCCAGACGAGACGGCCGACGAGGCGCAGCCCACGCCGGCGGACAGGCGCCGGTCCGGGGGACTCGGGGACCGGGACGAACGCCGTCGTCATGGCGCCGGCTCCTCGACGACGTGCCCGATTCCCCGCCGACCGGCGCGGAGGCGGGGATCGAGCAGCGGGTACGTCATGTCGGCCAGCGCGTTGGCGCCGACCACGGCCAGGGTGAAGACGAGGAAGGTGCCCTGGAGCATCGGGAAGTCCCGAGCCAGCACGGCGTCGTACGTCAGCCGGCCCATCCCCGGGTACGAGAACACCGTCTCGACGACGACCGCGCCGCCCAGCACGAAACCGAGGTTGAGGGAGAACAGCGTCGACACGGGGAGGAGCGCGTTGCGCAACGCATGGTGGCGCACCACGCGCCTCGTCGGGCACCCCTTGGCCCGGGCCATGAGGATGTAGTCCTCGCCGAGCGTGCCGAGCATGGAGCTGCGGGTGGTCAGGAAATAGGGCGCCAGGCCGGCCAGGGTGAGCGTGGCGAAAGGCAGGGCGAGCCGGCGGCTCACTTCCCCCACCCCGTGGACGGTCATGAGCCCGACACCCGGCGGGATGTTGCTCGACACCGGGAAGAGCGGGAAACGCACGGCCAGGAGCACGAGCAGCATGGTGCCGAGGAAGAACGCGGGCAGCGCTTCCACGCCGAGCACCAGGCCCAGCAGGCCGATGTCCGTCTTCGAGTCACGATGCCATGCGGCGCGCACGCCGAGGGCAACACCCAAGGCGGCCGACGCCAACGCGGCGGGGAGCAGCAACAGCAGCGTGAACGGAAGTCGCTCCCGTATGACATCCGAGACCGGTCGCCCCTTGTTGTAGGAGTAGCCCAGATCACCGTGGGCCAGGCGACCGAGATAGCGGCCGAACTGCACGACGATCGGGCGATCCAGCCCCACCCGGCGGATGATGGCCCGCTGCTCGGCGGCGGGGAGCAGGGCACCGCTCTCGCCCACGATGCCGACCAGGGGATCGCCAGGGGCGAGGCGGGGGATGGCGAAGTTCGCCATGAGCGCGAGGGCGAGGACCAGCCCGTACTGGCCGGCCCGGGCGAGGACGCCGCGCAACGCGCTCACCGCCCGGTCGCCCCGCCTACTCCTTCTCCACCCGCCGACCCCGCGCCCGCAGCGTCAGAGCGCCGCCGGCGACAAGCGCGAGCACGACCACCACCGCCACCACCGCACCGCGGCCCGACCCGCCGCTCTTCGACGTACTGGGGGCCGCCGCGGTCGGGTTCGTGCCGGAGGGGCTCTGAGGGGCGACGAAGGACACCTTGTCGACGATGCCCTTGCCCCGCACGTACACCCAGTTGGCGTAGGCCGCGGGCCGCACCCCGTAGCCGCCGTTGCGGTAGTACAGCACCACGTTGGGACGGTCGTTGGCGATGATGTCCTGCATTTGGTTGATCACGGCCATCCGCTTCACGGGATCGAGCTCGGTGCTCTCGGCCTGGAGGGCGGCGTCGAACTGGGGGTTCGACCACTTTCCGGAGTTGAGGTTGGGTGCTGCGGGTGTCCACGTTTCGAGGGCGGTGCGGAGGCGGTCCGGGTCGTCCTGGGCGGGGGCGGTCAGACCGGTCATCTGCATGTCGAAGTCGCGATCCGGCGTCTGCCCGCCGAAGCCCCCGGTGCGCGCCGCCTTCGCCGCACCGGTCAGCGCGGTGACGGACGTCTTGATCCCGGCCTTGGCCAGCATCGTGCCGACGACCTCGGCGGTCCGCACCTCGATCGGGCTGGCGGAGCTGGCGAGGATTTCGAACTCGAGCCGCTTCCCGGCATCCGATTTCCGGATGCCGTCGCTGTCCTTGTTCCGATAGCCGATCTCGTCCAGGGTGGCGTTGGCCTTGACCAGGTTGAACTCATGGCGAAGGCCCTTCTTGTAGAAGGGGTTGTCGGGATGGACGTAGCCCGGGCTCCCGGCCACCCCGACGCCCTGGAGAACCTGGGCGACGAGGCCGTCCACGTCGATGGCGTTAGCCACGGCTTGGCGGAACCGAACGGAGTCGAAGGGGGGTCGGGTGACGTTGAAGGTCAGCGCGCTCGACGTGTAACCGGGCCCGGTGAGCACGTTCAGCCCGGGCGCGGTCGCTAGTTCCTTCACCAGCTCCGGGGCCAGGTTGGCGGCCATGGCGTCGACCTCGCCGGCCCGTAACGCGAGGACCTGGGCCGTCGAATCGGGGATGATCTGCAGGTCGATCTCGGCGGCGGCGGGCTTGCCCATGAAGTAGTCCGGGTTGGCGACCAGGCGGTACTGCTTGTCGGGGGTGTACTCGACCATCTTGTAGGGGCCCGTCCCGATGGCCAAACCCTGCTCGCCCTTCACCGACGGATAGACCTCGCGGATGTTCTCCCAGACGTGCTTGGGCATGATCGGCACGTCGGCCAGCGGCGCGGTC
This sequence comes from Acidimicrobiales bacterium, assembly GCA_035494015.1. Taxonomy (GTDB): domain Bacteria; phylum Actinomycetota; class Acidimicrobiia; order Acidimicrobiales; family AC-14; genus CADCTB01. The sequence continues at coordinate 2,940 of DATJHJ010000035.1, read as the reverse complement.
AGGAACGGCGCGAACGGCGTCTTCAAGTTGAAGGACACCTTGTCGGGCCCGTTGACGACCGTGGAGGCAAGAACACCGTTGACCTCCGGGCTGAACCGGCCGTGGTTGAACTCCAGGATGTAGTCGTAGGTGAACTTCACGTCGTCCGCGGTCATGGCCTGGCCGTCGCTCCACTTCACGTTGTCCCGGAGGGTGACGTCGACCGTACGACCGTCGGCGCTGATCTTGTAATCCTTGGCCAGCCAGGGGATCAGATTGTTGTCCTTGTCGTGCCACAGCAACGTGTCGTAGAGCAGGGTGAGGACGTTGTAGCCGGGGTCCCCCGTCTGGTACGTGTACGGCGTCCAGTTCTTGTCGTTCTGGGTGATGGCGATGCGGACCAGCGGCGACTGCTGTGCGGCTGCCGACCCGATGGGCGTGATCCCACTGAGTAAGGCGACACAGGCCGCGACTGCCGGGCGAACCCCAAATCGTCGAATGCCGCCTGCCATCGTCCCGCCTCCTCCGCATCCCGACCTACCGGCCAGACAGCGCGCTGCCGCCAACCTACATCTGTCGGCGTGAGAGCGCGAAAGGGTTCCGCGATGTTCGGTTCGACAGTGGTGGCGGTCGTTCTCGGCCTCGTCTTCGTCTACTTCGTCTTCAGCATGGCGTGCTCGAAGATCAACGAGGTGGTGTCGGCGCGGCTGCAATGGCGGGCCGACACGTTGGAGAAGTGGCTGCGCAAGTCTTTGGATCCGAAGGGCGCCGAATCGTCGGCCTCGTCGGCCACCACCGCCGACAAGCTGAAGAGCAGCAGCCTCGTCACGTCTGTCACACCCGAGGGCGCCAAGAAGGGGCTGCCCTCGTACCTCGCGCTACAGACATTCAGCCTGGACGAGGACGTCGCCGTGGACATCGCCGAGTTCACCCGGCAGCTGCGGGACGAGTTGCGGGTGCTGTTCGGCCACGAACCGCTGCTGTACTCCGGGTGGGACTACGCCAAGCAGCGCCTCGCGTCGATCGATAGTGACATCTGGGTGACCTGGTACCCGAAGGGCGACGGGAGCTTCGACACGGCGCAGAACCGCTGGCACGAGGTCGTCGACGGCCAGGCCGAGCTGGGCCGGCTGCGCCCCGTGGCCTGGCAGTACGCCGGTGACGTCAAGGACGGCGTCCCCGGGGTGGGGAGCTGCGACGCCAGCATCGCGCCGGGCGACCAGTTCGCCAGCATGCTGATCCCGGCCTTCCAGCCGCAACGCCGGCCGGGGCCGAGGCCGTCCGTCCCGTCGCTGGGCGCCATCACCGCAGCCAACGAGCGCACGGTGCTCACCATGCAGGACGACGGCAACCTCGTCGTCTACGGCTCGTCCGCGGCCGTGTGGGACTCCAAGACCTCCGGCCCTCCCGGCGCCCGCCTGGAGTGCAGGACGACGGGAACGTCGTGATCTACGACGGCGGAGACGCCCTGTGCTCGACGCAGACCAGCTTCCCGCCGCCCGAACCCCACCGTGGAGCTGGACTGGGCCCGCGCCCGCATCAACGAGTGGAACTTCCGCCTCAGGAGCATTTCCAGCTACCGGTGCGAGGACCACCCGATCGAGGCCGCCAAGCCGACACCGGGGCAGCACGCGTACGGAACGGCGTGGGATTCGGACCCATACGTGCCCCGCTCGGCACGGTCGACAAGGGCTTCAGCGGGCGGGGGCACACCGCTCGCCGATGCGAACCTCGTTTCCCACCTGGCCGTGCGCCACGCCGGCCCGCCAACGCGACGGCATCGTCCCCCCAGCAGCTCGCCGAAATCGAGGACAACTAGCCCCGAGCGGCGGGTGCAGCGGCGGGACCGGCAGTCACCCCGACGGCCGGTCCCGCTTGGGATCCGCGGATTCCGGCTCTCGGTGTGGGCGCGTTGACGGGCGAAGGCGGCGTCGGGATAATGACTCCCGTCGGGAGGCTTCAGGCTCGAGGGGAGACAAGATGCTGGATGACCGGGAGCAGCCCTCAGGCTCCATTGAGGAGGACGTCCTCGGTGGAGATTTGGAGCTCGATCCGCAGGACGCCGAGCAGGTGACAGGGGGGGCTCGGTTCGTCTGCCCCGGGTGCCACCACAGCCATTCCCAGGCGGACCCGCCGTGCAACGTCTACTGCAAGCATGGCACCGGAAGCGGCGGGGTCGGCTTCTACTAGTCGCCCTCGCAGTGCATGAGGCGGTCGCCTCGATCGGGGATCAGGAGTTCGACCGGGCTGACATCGTCCTCGTCGGCTTTGTCGACGGGAGTTGGCCGCACTTCGAGGGCTTGGCCCGCGCCGGGCTGGCGTGCGACCGGGACGCCGGCGGGAAGGTCGAGATCGACGACCTGCGTGCGGCCGCGGAGGCCTTCCGTCGCTCCCAAGCCCTGCTGGCCGCAGACGAGCTGCAGGCCTGGCTGGACGAGCGCAACCTCTCTCGCGCCGCCCTGACGGCGCACCTGCGGCGCCGGGTACTCGTTGCGACGCACGCCGGCGAGCTCGACGAGATCGTGGCCCGGAACCCGGTCCCGGTCGACGACGTCGCCGGGATCCTCCTCGCCGAGGCGACGTTCCAGGGGATCATTCGCCGCTGCGCCGATACGGCCGTCGAGTGGGCCGGAGCTCCGGGGGACGCCGGTCTCGGACCGTCCGAACCGGCCCGTGCCCTGGCCGCGGAGGTGCGCAGCAGTGCGGCCAGTCGAATCCTCGACCTCGACGACGCGGAGCTGGCGGCGCGGATCGGCCGCCTCCTCGACCTCCGGGCCAGCTACGAACGCTGGGTGGCGTCGGTGGCGAACGAATCGGCGATCCGGGCCTGCATCGACGCCCACCGCATGGACTGGTTGCGCTTCGACTACGTCGAACTTCGCTTCGACGGTGACGCCGAGGCGAGCGAAGGGGCGATGTGCCTGCGGGAGGACGGCCTGGAGGTGGGCGACGTCGCCCGCA
>DATJHJ010000034.1:0-7196 GCA_035494015.1 Acidimicrobiales bacterium | reverse complement strand
CGCGCGCTCCGGCGCCCGCCCGACCGCTCCGCTCACCCGCCCCATCGCTCACGATCCCTGGATGATAGAAATCGGGTGTATCACCCGCCGAGCCTCATGGCTCGACCAGGCGGAACGGCGGCACAAAACGGGGGGAATGATGAGTGAGACCTTGTCGCCCGACAACGGCGAGCGGTCCGGCGAACAGTCGTACTACCCCCAGTTCCGGTTGCCTGAGCTGCCGGAAGACGTGGCGATTGCAGGTTCGAAACCGGGCCGGCAGTACCTTTACCGCCGCGGCGAGCTCGTGGCCAAGATGAAGGATCTCGAGCGAAACAATCACGAGATGCTTCACCAGCTGCAGGACGACTACGGCGCCCTCGTGCTCGAGGAGCCGCCCTCCCGCCTCCCCCCTCGCGACCACGCCATGCTCCTGCTCGACCGCGACCCGCAGGCCGAGGCGGTCATGAACGCCTGCGCGGCGCTCAAGCGGCTGCCGTCGTTGAAGGAGGACCCCCGGAGCCCGCAGGACTTGCTGCGCGATCATCTCCGGGACCGGCGCGACCGCCTCTCGCGCCGCGACACGGCCCGCCGATTGGAGGGCGCCGCCATGCTCGATCGTCAAGGGGCGGTGATGCTTCGCTTGCCTCCCGGGGGGCCCGCGGTGCCCAAGGTGCTCAAGGCGGTCCGCGCCAACCGAACGCCCAAGACGGCCGGCGTGTGGGCCAACCAGGTTCTTGTATCGCAGCAGGACTGGGGATGGGTCCCTTCGGTCCCGGCCATCCCGCTCCCACCCCGCCACCCGCTCCCGGGCACGCCGGGCACCGGCGTCGCGGGTCAGAACGTCCGCGTCGCGGTTCTCGACACTGGGATCCGGAGCAGCCACCAGTGGTTGACCCATGCGGAGTCGCGCGGCGAAGAGGACTACGAGGAGATCGACGAGGATGGCGACCTCCGTCCCGACATCGAGGCGGGGCACGGCACGTTCATCGCCGGCGTGATCCTGCAGCACGCGCCGGGCGCCACCATCGTTGGGCGGGCCGTGGTGGACTCGCACGGATTCACCGACGACGTCGCTCTCGCCACCGCCATCGGGTCGTTGCGGGACGAGAGCATCGACATCATCAACATCTCGCTGGGAGGACCAGCGGATCCCTTGCACCCGGCGCCGAACACCCGACGGGAAATCGACGCACTGCGAGCGCAGAACCCCCGGCTCAGCATCGTCGCCGCCGCAGGGAACCGTAACCGCTCAGACCTGTTCTACCCGGCCGCTTTCACCGACGTTATCGCCGTCGGTGCCCTCGATCGGTCCATGCGGCGGGCGCCGTTCAGCAACTTCGGGCCCTGGGTGGATGCCTGGGCGCTCGGCGTCGACATCGAGAGCAGCTACATCCGGACCGATGTCATCACGACCTATACCACCGATCCTGGTGGTCTCGAAGGTGCGCAATGGTCCGGCACCTCCTTCGCCGCCCCCCGAGTGGCCGGAAGCATGGCCGCGGCTATGAGCCCTGGCGCGCTCAAGTGACCCATGGCCCACGCGCCCGCCTGACCGCGCTGGCCCTCGCGGCGCTCGTCCTCGCCGCTTGCTCCAACACCAGCCACGGCGCGCCATCGGCCGCTCCGAGCTCGGCAGAACCGGCCGTGCGGCAGGGTGGCTCGGTCACCGTGGCCCTCGATCAGGAGCCCGCCACGTTCAACCCGCGGACGACAAGGGGCAACACGACGGCGACGCGGGACGTCGTGCGCTCGGTCCTGCCGTCGGTTTGGACGATCAACGACAAGTTCGAGTTCGTGCTGAACACCGATGTGGTGCTGTCCGCCGACGTCATTGTGGCCAACCCGCAGACGATCGTCTACCGCATCAACCCGCGAGCGGTCTGGTGGGACGGCAAGCCGGAGTCCGAGAGCGTGCCCGTGAGCGCCGACGACTTCGTGATCGCCTACGAGATGGCGAGACCCGGTGCCACCGATGTCGGCGGCCTGACGATGGGGATCGGTCCGAACGAAGATCTCATCGCCAGTGTGACCGGATCGGACGGCGGCTCCACCGTCACCGTCGTGCTGAGCCAGCCATTTGCCGACTGGAAGGCGCTGTTCCTCACGCCGCTCGTCCCCGCCCGCCAAGCCCGCACGGTCGGTTGGAGGATGGGCTTCGACAACGGGGCCGTATGGTCGGCTGGGCCGTTCCGGATCGCGACCTACAACCAGGGCAGAGACCTGACGCTCGTGCGCAACGAGCGCTACTGGGCCACTCCCGCCAAGCTCGACTCGGTCGTGTTCCGGTTCCTTAGCCAGTCCACGGACACGGTGGCGGAACTCCGCAGCGGCGGCGTCGGGCTCATCACCCCACGCATACAGGTAGACCTCCGCAGCCAGCTGGCCCAGATCCCGGGCATACGCTGGGAGACGGCGCCGAGCCAGGTCTACGAGTACCTGGACTTCAAGGTGACCAAAGGGTTCCTCATGAACCGGGACGTGCGGCAGGCATTTGCCCTCGCTCTCGACCGCCGTACGATCGTCGCCCGCACGGTAGGCCAACTCGACCCCTCGGCCAAGGTGCTCAACAATCGGCTGTACCTGACGAGCCAGAAGGAGTACCTCGACACGAGCGGGGGCCGGTACGACGACCAGCACCTGGGAGAGGCGCGACAGATCCTCGAAGGCGCAGGTTTCACCAAGGGCCGCGACGGCATCTATGCCAAGGGCGACGACAGGCTGTCCTTCAGCCTCACCACGACGAGCGGGGACGCCCTCCGTGAGGCGCAAGAGCAGCTCATCCAAGCACAGGCCAAGGAGGCCGGCATCGAAGTCAAGATCGACAATGTCGCGCCGGCCAACCTGAGCGAGCGGCTGCTGGACGACAAGAACCCGTTCGACATCGCCAACGTCGGCCAGACGCTGCTCCTCGTCTCCGGCACCAGCACGGTCTTCGGCACGGACTCGAAGATCAACGTCACGAAGTACAGCAATACCAAGGTCGACGAGCTGTTCCGCCAAGCCCGCGCCGAACTCGATCCCGGAAAGCGCACTGGCATCTACTACGACATCGACCGGATCCTCTGGGACGACATGCCCCGACTGCCCCTCTACCAGCGCCCCAACGTGGTGGCGTACCGAGACGACCTCGTCAACGTCGCTCCCAGCCCCGCGCTCGGGACGTTCTGGAACCTCGAGCGCTGGGGCCTGAAAGCCAAGTAGGAACGAGTCACGGGCCCAGGGCACTACCGACGTCGGCGCGGCGGTCGAGTGCCCTGCGCAGCGCGTCACCGACGAAGTTGGTGGCCACGACGACAACCACGATCATCAGCCCGGGAAAGTAGAAGAGCCAGGGCCGGGTGGTGGCCGACTGGGCGCCGACGGCGACCAAGCGCCCGAGCGAAGTATCAGGGAGGGTGATGCCGAGGCCCAGGAAGGTCATCGCCGCCTCCGCCTGGACGGCGGTGGCCAAGGTGAGTGTGGCCGCGGTGATGACCAGTCCGGCGGTGCCTGGGAGGATGTGCCGGGCGATGATTCGGCCCGGCCCGGCGCCGCAGGCGCGGGCCGCCTCGACGAACGCCTCCTCGCGGAGCGAGGCCACCGCGGCGCGAACGATCCGGGCCGTCCGAGCCCAGAGCAGCGCAGACAGGATGAGGGCGATAAGCAGCCAGTTGCCGGGCACATCCTGAACCGACGCCGCGAGTACCGCGAGGGCGGCGATGCCCGGGATGATCAGAGCGACGTCAGCGAGGCGCATCAGCAGCCCCTCCGCCACCCCCCCGAAGTACCCCCCGACGCCGCCGATCACCACGCCGGCAGCCGTGGACACGAGCGCGGCGACCACCGCGACCTCCATCGATTTCTGCAGACCGCGCAACACCTGGGCGAGGACATCATGGCCAATGGTGTCCGTGCCCATTGGATGTTGCGAGGACGGCGCCGAGGAGTACTGGGCGGTGATGTCGTCATAGTGGTAGCGCCAGAGTCGCCCGCCCGCGCCAGCGCCGAACAGCAGGGCGAGGAGGAGGGCGACCCCGAACAGCCCGCTGCGCTGGGCGACGAATCGGCCCAGGGTCGTGTTGCGGCCTCGGCCCGCGACCTTAGACGGCTCGACCAAGGCGCACACGGGGGTCGAGGCGGGCGAGGAGCACATCGGCGAGCAGGTTGGCCATGACCACGAGGGAGGCGGTCACCAGCAGCCATGCCAGGACGACGTTGACGTCGGAGGCCATAACGCCGTCGATCAGCAGCTCGCCCATGCCGTGCCAGCCGAACACGCGCTCGAGCACGACCACCCCGCCGAGCACCTGAGCGAAGTCCACCGCGACCAGGGTGGCGAAGGGGCCCACGGCATTGCCGAGCGCGTGGCCGAGCGTGAGCCGCCATTCCGGCACCCCTCGCGCGCGAGCGGCGCGAATGTGGTCATGACCCAGCACCTCCAGCATCGACGCCCGCAGGTACCGGCTCCACGCCCCGGCGAGCACGGCGGCGAGCGCAAACGTCGGGAGCGCGAGATGGCTGGCATAGTTGCCCAGCCTGGTCAGAAGGCCGCCCGCGAGGTTGGGATCCGCTTCTCCGAGGGTGGCCAAGATCCGGTGGCCGGCGACGCGGTTGACCCCGAACGCCACATACCACTTGAGCATTGCGCCCAGCCAGAAGACGGGGACCGACAGGACGATCAGCGCCATTACCGCAATACCGTGGTCCGTCCACGAGTACGGCCGGTGGGCGGACCAGGCGCCGAGGAGGACTGCCCCGGCCAACCCGAGGAGCGAGCCGGCGACGACCATGCGGAGCGTCACCTGGAGCCGGGCCCACAGGAGGGCCCGGACAGGCCGGCCATCGAGGGAGCGTCCGAGGTCGCCCCGGCCGACACCCGCCACCCAACGGATATAACGGGCAGCGACCGGCTCGTCGAGGTGGAGCTCATGGCGACGGCTGGCAAGCTGCGCCGTCGAGATGTCGGGGTCGAGCCGCAACGACGCGGTCGGGTCGCCGGCGGCAGCGACGAGGGCGAACACGACGACCGACGAGAGGGCCACGAGCACCATCGAGACCGCCACTCGCCGCACGACGAACCGAAGCACCGAACGGGAGGTTAGACACCGAGCGGCGCCCGTCGGCCAGACTCGGAGGGTGGGCGACGAGCTCGAACGGGTGCGGCGCCTCTGCCTGGCCCTGCCCGAGGTCACCGAACGCGTGAGTCATGGCGCACCGACGTTCTTCGTGCGGGGCAAGAGGACCTTCGTCACCTTCATGGACGACCACCACGGCGACGGTCGCCTGGCCGTCTGGTGCGCGGCGCCGCCCGGTGCACAGGCGGCCCTGGTCGACGAGGAACCCGAGCGGTTCTTCGTCCCGCCCTACGTCGGCGGCCGGGGGTGGGTCGGGGTGCGCCTCGACGTCGACGTCGACTGGGACGAGATGGCGGGGATCGTCGAAGACGCCTACCGCGCCGTCGCCCCGAGACGGCTGGTCGCCGTCCTCGACGGCCGCGGCTGAGCAGCCGCTACATTTCCGTCATCGGTTGCCGAGCGCCGAGGGGAGGTGCCGGCTGGAGGCGGGAGGCGACATGGCGAGGATCGGCCCAATCAAGCTGGCGATCAAGATCAAGGGCGACACCGCGACTGCGGATGTGACCTACGACATCCTGTTCAGCAAGACGGACGTCAAGAACAAGCAGGCGTACGAGGAGGAGTGCCGCCTCATCGGCGACGACACCAACCCCGACGACCCGCCCGAGGCCGGGGGCGACGACACGCTGGAGTTCATGACGCCCCTGTTCAACAAGGCCGTCAAGCCGGGGAAGACGGAGACGGTCTCCCGGAAGCTCAAGAAGTCTTTCCGCGCCCTCGACCTGAACGAGGATGCCAACGGCATCCCGAACCCCGACGAGATCCGGGCCCTGGTGACACTGCGCCCGGCGGCACCGGCAACGGGCAAGACGGTGCGGCGGGAGAGCCCGATGGTCAAGCTCAAGCTGGGCTGACGCCAGCCGACGACCCAGCCCGGCTGTGGCGGGAGCGGAGGTGGGCACGTCCGCTCCCGCCATCCGCCGTTCCCGGGCTGGGTGGCCGGCACCTGCCGGTGACCTTGCGACCGTCACGCCGTTGTGCCGGTCACTGCTCTGAGCACGCGAGGGGGGCCAGTAATACGCGCGAGGGGTAGAGTCGCCCAGTCTGCGGGTCGACGAGCCGGTGCGAGTCCGGCGCGGCCAGTGCCACTGTGACCGGAAGGGAGCCAGAGGTCGACCGCCGGACGGAGCGTCCACGAGCCCGAGGGCGGAATGACCGAGCCGACTGCGACCAGCGCGCTGGTCGGCGTGGGCGTGGGCCCGGGTGACCCCGAGCTCCTCACCCTGCGGGCCGTACGCGTCCTCCAACGCGCCGACCGGGTGCTGGCCCCATCGTCGGCGGTCGACGCCGTCGGTCGGGCCGAGACCATCGTGCGCCAGGCCTGCCCCGGCGTACGCATCGAGCGGCTGGTGTTCGCCATGGGCGACGCCACGTCCTCGATCGACGGTGCGGCGGCCACGGTCGTGGCCGGCCTCGACGCCGGTGAGCGGCTGGCGTTCGTGACCCTCGGCGACCCGAACGTGTACAGCACGTTCGCTTCGGTGGCGGCTCGGGTCCACCAGCTGCGGCCGTCGGCCGCGATCGAGACGGTCCCGGGCATCATGGCGTTCCAGGAGCTGGCGGCACGCTCGGGCACGGTGGTCCTCCAGCACACCGAGCGCCTGGCACTCGTCACCGCCCTCGACGGGCCGGGCGCGCTCGACGCCGCCCTCGACGACCCCACGCAGGCCGTCGTGATCTACAAGGGCGGCCGCCACCTCCCCGCGGTGGCCAAGCGGCTGGCCGCCGCCGGGCGCCTCGACGGGGCCGTCGTCGGCGAGCTCCTCGGCCTGCCCGGCGAGCGGATCGCGCCGGTCGGCGACGCAGCCGGGTCACCGGCGGCCTACCTGGCCACCGTCATCGTCCCGCCCGGGGCCCGGCGTCGGTGATTTCGTTCGTGGGCGCGGGGCCCGGGGCGCCCGACCTCATCACCCTACGGGGCCGGGACCGGCTGGCCGCGGCCGACGTGGTCATTTGGGCCTCGTCGCTGGTGCCCCAGGCCGTCCTGGCCCACGCCGGGCCCGGGGCGGCGGTCCACGACTCGGCCGGGATGACGCTGGAGGACGTGCTGGCCGTCTACGCCGCCGCCCCTCCCGGTGCAGCCGTGGTGCGCCTGCACTC
>DATJHJ010000033.1:0-9429 GCA_035494015.1 Acidimicrobiales bacterium | reverse complement strand
CTCGGCCAGCTCGGACGCCGCCTGCCGGACCTCGGCGATCTCGGCCCGCAGCGTTCCCAGCCCGGCGTCGAGCGATGCTTGCAGCTCGGCCAGCTCGGCCAATCCGGCTTCGGTCACCTCGCCCCGCCGCTCGATGTTGCCCAGCTTTCTGTCGACGGCCCCGCCCACGTCGGCAACCTCACCGCGAATGGCGGCGAGCGCATCGCCCAGGCCCGCCTCCATCGTCGTCCGCTGCCCTTGCAGGGAGTTGGCAACATGTTCCTCCAGGGCGACCAGCCTCTGGCGGTCCGCCTCGCCGGCGCGCGCCGCCCGCTCGGCCCGCCGGTCCAGCCGCTCGTTGACCTGCGACTCGAGGCGGGCCAGCTCCTCGACCGCCCGCCCGAGCGCAGCCGCCTCACCCCGCGTCCGGACAGTCTCGGCCTCGACGTTCCCCTCCAGGCGCTCCAGCCGATCCGCCAGCGCCTCGACGGCGGCGGGCTGCTCGGCCGCCAAGGCGGCCAACCGGCGGGCCACGTCGTTGACCTGCCGCCCGAGGTTCACCTGGCCCTGCTCCAAGCGGCCGGCCGCGGTGGTGGCCCGCTGCTCGTCCTCCCGCTGCTGGGCGGCCAGCCGATCGATCCGCTCCTCCAGCCGCGGGGTCTGGGCCGCCACGGCAGCGATCTCGCTCCGGAGGTCCGCCTGCTCCTGCGACAACCGGTCGGCCTCCGCTCGGGCCCGCTGCTCGTCCTCCGCCCGCTTGGCGGCCAGCCGATCGACGCGCTCGGCCAGCGCCGCCAGGGGCTGCGCATAGTCGGCCCGAGCTTCGAGGGCGGCCACGCGCTCGTGGACCCCGGACAGCCGCCCCAGGCGCTCGGCCATCACCTGTCGGACCCGATCACTTTCGGCCTGGGCCTGGGTGAGCGACGCGACCGCGGCGGCCAGGGCGGCCGTCTCGGCGCAAGCCTGGTCGATCCGCCCACCGAGCGATGCTTCCAGATCGGGTTCGGAGCCATCGGGCGCGACCGGGAGGCGCTTCTCCAACGCCTCGAGGCGGGCTTCGACCTCGGGTAGCTGCACGCCGGAGTATCCCTGCCCGTTGCCGCCGGCGGCGGGCGCAGTCGCCACGGAAATCGGTTGCGCCACCGGCCCGGGTGCGGGCTCGGCCTCGGCCTCGGGCTCGGGCTCGGGCGGCGAAGGCTCCGCGGCCTGCACGGAGGCAGACGCGTCCCTCGGAGCAGTCGCTCGCCGCACGCAGTCCGTGCATACGACCGGCTGCGGGGGGTGGTCCAGATCGGCGGGGCTGAGGACCGGCGAGCCCATGACCTCTCGCCCGCAGTTCGAGCAGGCGACGAGCCGGTCGAAGTGGGTGGCGTTCTCACGCAAGATCAGCCGCTCCGACCGGGCCTCGAAGATCGGGTCCCCAGTCTCGGTCCAACCCACCGCCTTGGGCGCTTGGCGGAGCGTGCGCAACCCTAGCCAGCGTGCTCGACCGTGCCGCGCAGGTCCCTGGCCGGAGGTCTCGGACATCTCACGGCGAACCTACCCGAGCCCTAGGGCAATAACGCCTGGCCAGTTATTCGGAGCCGGCCTCGATCGACCTATCGGCCAGCCGGCGTTCGGCCTCCAGCAGCTGTCGCTCCAGGACCTCGAGGAGGTCGTCGTCGTCAGGCTCCCCGTCGATGGGCGCCGGCGCCGCTCGGTCGGCGGCCACCGCCAACATGCTCTGCAGGTCCCGACGCTGGCCCTCTAACAGCCCGGTGAGGCGGTCCACGTCGTCCTGCATCCGCTGTTCGACCTCCCGCATGACGGCCGCCACCTCGCGCCGGTGGGTCTCGACCATGTCGGTCAGCGCCGCCACCCTGGCGTCGAGGCCGGCCATCACGTCATTCGGCGGGCTGGTCGGAGCGACCGTCAGGTCGGCGACTCGCCGGTCGACCCGCTCGACCTCCCCACGGGCCTCGTCCACCATGGCCACGAGCGTCGAGAGATCCCGCCGCTGAACCTTCAGGGCCTCCGCCATGGCACCGAGATCCCTCCGGACCTGATCCGCCAGTGCCGCCATCGGGTCCCCTTCGGTGTCCCGGACGGCCGCCAGCTGAGCCCGCACGGCCTCGTGCACGTGGGCCTGGATTCGCTCCTCCGCTTGGCCACTGTCGACCATCGGGGCCCGATCGCGGTCGGCCAACTCCCGCAATTGGCGCACGACGGCTCGCAGCTGGGCTTCCAGCGTCGCCAGCCGGCCGTCGTCGGGCCCTGCCGGAGCGGGCGGCGACGCCTCAGGCGGCTTCACGGCCGCACCCGGAGGTGCGTCCGCCACCACGACGTTCTCGCCGGGGCGGGACCCTCCGATGGCCGAGGTCTGTACGCACGTCTTGCAGATCACCGCGTTCACAGGGTGCTCGAGCGACGCGACGTCGAGGACCGCGGCACCGGGAACCTCACGGCCGCACTTGACGCATTCGACGAGACGGTTGAAGTGGCCGGCGTCTGGCCGGAGGACGAGGCGGACGGACCGGACCTCGTACACCGGGTCGCCATCGGCGGTGTGATCGACCACCTTCGGACGCTGGCGCAGCGTCCGCAGGCCCACCCAGCCGGCGCGCCGCTGCTGGGCGACGTCGTTCTTGGCATCAACCATCGATGAGGCTCCGCCGGCGTGAAGGTGTCGGCATGCGCCTGAAACTTACCGAAGCGGCGCCGGGTACACGCGCCGCCCGATGGTCAGCGGAGCTCGTGCCGGAGGGCGCCCTCGAGTCCCGGATGGGCGACGGTGAACCCGGACGCCTGCAGGGTGGCCGGGACGGCCCGCTGGCCGCCCAGGAGCATCTCCTTCACCATCTCCCGGCCGAACAGGGCGTTCAGCGCCAGGGTGGGCACGGGCACGATCGCCGGCCGACGCAGCACCCGGGCCAGGGTGGCGGTGAACTCGGCGTTGGTGACCGGCTCGGGCGAGGTCAGGTTGACCGGTCCGTGGACGTCGGCGGTAAGGAGGTACAGCAGGGCGGCGACCTCGTCGTCCAAGGAAATCCAGCTCAACCACTGCTTCCCCGAGCTCAGGCGCCCGCCTAGCCCGAGCTTGAACGGCAGCAGCTGCTTCTTGAGCGCGCCTCCCTTGCCGGTGAGGACGACGCCGCTCCGGGCGCTGACCGTGCGTATCCCGGCCTCGGCGGCCGGGGCGACGGCCGCCTCCCACGCGCTCACCACATCGGCCAGGAAGCCTGTGCCCCGCGGGCTGGCCTCGGTCAAGACCTCGTCGCCCCGGTCGTAGCCGTAGATGCCGACGGCCGAACCGGAGAGCATCACCGAGGGCGGAGAAACCAAGCCGGCCAGGGTCCGAGCGAGGAGGCCGGTTCCCTGGACCCGGCTGTCGAGGACGGCCCGCTTGTGCTCGTCGGTCCAGCGGTGGTCGCCAATGCCGACGCCGGCCAGGTGCACGACGGCGTCGTGGCCCTCCAGCTTGTCGGCCTCGACGGTCCCCGCCGCCGGGTCCCACGCCGCCTCGCCGCCCGCAGGCGAGCTGCGCACGAGCCGGGTGACCTGGTGGTCGGCCTGGATGAGCCGGGCCACCAGCTCGCCGCCGATGAGGCCGTGCGAGCCGGTGACGATGACCTTCACGGCCGCCGCCGGGAACGGGTCAGGCGGCGACCTGCTGGACCCGGGAGATCACGTGGTCGATGATGCCGTAGGACTTGGCCTCCTCGGCGGTGAACCACCGGTCCCGGTCGAAGTCGAGCTCGATCTGCTCGACCTTCTGGCCGGTGTGCTGGGCGATGCGCTCGGCCATGATCCGCTTGGTGTACACGATCTGCTCGGCGTGGATGGCGATGTCGACCGCGGCGCCCTGCATCTGGGCCGACGGCTGGTGCATCAGCACCCGGGAGTGGGGCAGGGCATACCGCTTGCCCGGGGTGCCGGCGCACAGGAGGAACTGTCCCATCGACGCGGCCATGCCCAGGCAGACCGTGCCGACGTCGCAGCTGACGAACTGCATGGTGTCGTAGATGGCCATGCCGGCGGAGACCGACCCCCCCGGCGAGTTGATGTACACCATGATGTCGCGATCGGGGTCCTCTGACTGCAGCAGGAGCAGCTGGGCGCAGATCAGGTTCGCCGACGGGTCCGTGACCTCGGAACCAAGGAAGACGATGCGCTCCTTGAGCAGCCGGGAGTACACCTCGCTCGACCGGTCGCCGACAAAGGTGTCCGCAGTGAAGGTGGGGGGCATACGGATGAGGTTAGCGGGGCGGCGCGGCTACCGAGCCAGAGCCCGGTGGCTAGGTGAACCGGACGAGGGCGAAGGCCAGGGCCGCCATCGTCAGCACGACGCTGATCATCCCGAACATCATCGTGGTGGTTTGGGCCCGCAGCTCGTGCTCGAACGTGGCCCGCAGGTCGGCTGCCGATTCTCGTATCCGGTCGTCCATGCCCGTGAACCGGGTGTCGAGCCCGACGAAGCGTTCGTCGATCACCTTGAACCGCTCGTCGATCAGGTTGAACCGCTCGTCCATCATCTCAAAGCGCCGATCGACCATCTTGAACCGCTCGTCAATGACGTTGAACCGCTCGTCAATGACGTTGAACCGCTCGTCCATGACGTTGAACCGCTCGTCCATGCGGGCGAAACGGAGATCCATGCGCTGCTCGAGGCCGACGAGATCGTGCTTGGTGGCCACATCGGCCCAGCCCACGGGCGGCAGGTGCTCGATCAACGTGGTCGCCGCCTCCGCGCCGAGCACTTCCTCCAACCGCCGGTACAGCTCATGACGCGACCGTTCATCAACAACCATGTTCGCCTCCTGCCGGTGCGGAATGCAACAGAAGGAGAGCGAACGAGCCCGCTCTCGAGGGCGGATGTCACCGTAGCCGAACGAGCGTTCGACTGCAAGTCCTGCCCGTGCCGGCCGCCTCCTCAGGCCGGCCGCTCAGCCGTCGCCGGCGGGCAGCTCTCGGGCGTCGCGGCGGCGGCGCTCGGCCGCCTCCAGGAGGTCCTCGCCGTCGACGATCTCGTAGGCGTAGCCCTGCTCGGCCAGGAAGCGTTGGCGGCGGGCGGCGAAGTCCTGGTCGTTGGTGTCCCGGGCGACCACGGCGAAGAAGTGGGCCTGGCGCCCGTCCGCCTTGGGCCGCAGTATCCGCCCCAGGCGCTGCGCCTCCTCCTGCCTGCTCCCGAAGGTGCCCGAGATCTGCACGGCCACCGACGCCTCGGGCAGGTCGACGGAGAAGTTGGCCACCTTGGACACGACCAGCAGGGGTTCCTCACCGGTGCGGAAGGCGTCGTACAGCCGCTCCCGGGCAGGGTTGGGCGTCTTGCCGGTGATCAACGGCGCGCCCAGGCGCTGGGCCATGGCCTCGAGCTGGTCGAGGTACTGGCCGATCACGAGCGTGGGCTCTCCCCGGCGCACCGCTTCCTCGCACAGGGCGGCGACCACGGCCAGCTTGGACCGGGCCGTGGAGCCCACCCGGTAGCGCTCCTCGGGCTCGGCCAGCGCGTAGGCCAGGCGCTCCTCGTCGGCCAGGGTCACCCGTACCTCGGTACAACGGGCCGGGGCGATCCAGCCCTGCGCCTCGTTGTCGCGCCACGGGGCGTCGAACCGCTTGGGGCCGATGAGGGAGAACACGTCGCCCTCGCGGCCATCCTCCCGCACCAGGGTGGCCGTCAGGCCCAGCCGGCGCCGGCTCTGGATCTCGGCCGTCATCCGGAAGACCGGGGCGGGGAGCAGGTGCACCTCGTCGTAGACGATGAGCCCCCAGTCCTCGGCGGAGAACAGCTCGAGGTGCGGGTAGGCGCCCTTGCGCCGGCTGACGAGGATTTGGTACGTGGCGATCGTGACCGGGCGCACGTCCTTGCGCTCGCCCGAGTACTCGCCGATCTCGGCCTCGGTCAAGGTGGTGCGGGCCAGCAGCTCCCGCCGCCACTGCCGGGCGGCCACGATGTTGGTGACGAGGATCAGGCTCCGGGCCTGGGCCCGGGCGAGGGCCGCCATGCCCACGATGGTCTTGCCCGACCCACACGGGAGCACGACCACCCCGCTACCGGCAGCGGCGAAGGCGTCGACCGCCTGTACCTGGTAGGGCCGTAGGACGAAGCCGGGGTCGGCGCGCAGGGCGACGGCGTGGGCCGCCCCGTCGACGTGGCCGGCCCGGTCGTCGGCCGGCCATCCCACCTTGAGCAGGGCCTGCTTGAGCCGGCCCCGCTCGCCGCCGGGCACCGCCACCGTGGCCCCGTCGATGCGAGCTCCCAGCAGGGGCGCCACCGCCTTGGCCCGCAGCACCTCCTCGAACACCGCCCGGTCGGTGGCCCGCAGCACCAAGCCGTGGGTCGGGTCCAGCTCCAGCACGAGGCGGCCGTAGCGCTCCATGACATCGGCCACGTCGAGGAGCAAAGACTGGGGCACGGTGTAGCGCGACCATCGCAGGAGGGCGTCGACCACGGACTCGGCGTCGAGGCCCGCGGCCCGGGCGTTCCACAGGCCGAGCGGCGTCACCCGGTAGGTGTGCACGTGCTCGGGCGAGCGTTCCAGCTCGGCGAACGGGGCTATCTGGGCCCGGCAGGCGGCGGCGTCGGGATGGTCGACGTCGAGCAGGAGGGTGCGGTCCGACTGGACGATGAGCGGCCCTTCGGTGGGGGTCGTCACAGGAACTGGTCCTCCTCGGCCTCGGTGAGCACACGGGCCCACTGGACCCGGGAGACGTTCAGCGTGCGGCTGCCCCAGCCGGGCAGGACGTCGACGACCATCTTGGCGGGCCCGACGTCGAGCACGGCGGCGTTGAGGTGGGATTCGTGGCCCTTCCCGTTCACGTAGGAGATCCGGACCAGCCACTCGAAGTCGCAGGCCAACGTGAGGAGCTCGGCGACGTCGCCGGGCGACTTGGCGATGGCGGTCGGTCGGTCGTCGTCGAGCAGGAAGAGCGGGGTCGGCGGGGGCCCGGACCGGCTGGCGGGCGCCTTGGCCGCCGGCTTCCTGGCCGCTGCCGGGGGCTTCGGGGCGGCCTTGGCCGCCGGCTGGCGGAGGGCGGCCACCACGGCATCCACGTCGTGGGGCCCGGGCGCGCCCCTGGGCGCCTGCCGGCCCTTGCCCGCCGCCGGCGGGGGGGCGGGCACGCCGACTTCGGCGAATCGGGAATCAGCGCCGGAGACGGTCCTCGTTGACGAGGACGTCGGCGATTCGCTCCCCGGCCTGGCCGTCCCACAGAGCGGGGCGGCGGGCGAGCACGCCATGGCGAAGGACCCGGCGAGCCTCGGCGACGATCCGTGCGGGGTCCCGTCCGACCACCACGTTGGTGCCCTCGGTGATGGTGATCGGCCGCTCCGTGGTGTCACGCAACGTCAGGCAAGGCACGCCCAGGGCCGTCGTCTCCTCCTGCACGCCGCCCGAATCGGTCAGTACCAGCCGGGCCGACGCCTCCAGGGCGACGAAGTCGAGGTACCCGAGCGGCTCGATGGTGCGGACGCCGGCTGGCACGTCGAGGGCGGCGAGCGCCGGCGCCACCCGGGGGTGCACGGGCAGGACGAGGGGGCAGTCGGCCGCCACTTGGCCAAGCGCCCCGAGCAGGCCCTTGAACATCTCGACGTGGTCGACGTTGGCCGGCCGGTGCAGCGTGACCAGGCCGTAGCCACCGGGCGACAGGCCGAGACGATCGAGCGCGCCCCGGGCCCGGGCTCGGTCGACGTTGGCCAGCAGCGTGTCGATCATGACGTTGCCAACCAGATGGACCCGCTCCCGGGGATGGCCCTCGGCCAGAAGGTTGCCGACCGCATCGGCCGACGGCGCCAGGAGATCGTCGCTGACGCTGTCGGTGACCAGGCGGTTCACCTCCTCGGGCATGGTCCAGTCCCGGCTGCGCAGGCCCGCCTCCACGTGGGCCAGCCGGGCCGGCGACTTCGCCGCCACCAACGCCGCGGCCATGGTCGAGTTCACGTCGCCGACGACCACGACCACGTCCGGCCGGACCTCGGCCATCACCGGTTCGAGGGCGAGCATCACCCTCGCGGCCTGCTCGGCATGGCTCCCCGACCCCACCTCCAGCCACCGGTCCGGCGGCCGGATGCCCAGCTCCTCGAAGAACACCGTGCTCATCGACGCGTCGTAGTGCTGCCCGCTGTGGACGAGGACCGTCTCTGTCCCTCGACGATCCAGTGCGTCCATCACCGGCTTGATCTTCATGAAGTTCGGCCGCGCCCCGACCACGCACATCGCCCGCACGGTCGCCACAGTAGGGCTCTAGGTGAAGCGGACCAGTGCGAAGGCCAGTGCCGCCATCGTGAGCACCACGCCGACGAGCCCGAACACCATGGTGGTGGTCTGCGCGCGCAACTCCTGTCCGAAGCTCGACGACTGCGCTCGCAGCTCGTGCTCGAACGTGGCCCGGAGATCGGCCCTGGCGGCTTCGATGCTCTCGTCCACCCGGTTGAAGCGCTCGTCGACCTGGTTGAAGCGCTCGTACACCCGATCGAGGCGGAGGTCGATCCGCTGCTCGAGCCCTGCGAGGTCGTGACGAGTCGCGACGTCGGCCCAGCCCACGGGCGGGAGGTGCTCGATCAACGTCGTCGCCGCCTCGGGGCCGAGCACGTCCTCGAGGCGACGGTAGAGCTCATGCCGTGACCGTTCATCGACAGCCATGGTCCCCTCGTGCGGAACAAAGTGGCAACAAGAGGGGGAGGGCAGGCCCGCTCCCGAGGGCGACAGGCACAGTCTAGTCGAACGTAGGTTCGAGATGCCACAGCCGCCACGGGCCGATCGGTACCCGTCAGCGGCGTGGGCGGCTCGCGTCGACCAGGACGTCGGCAATGGGTTCCCCTGCGTGGCCGTCCCAGAGCGCGGGGCGGTCGCGTGCTCACCCGGCCGCTCAGGCGCTGGCCGTGCAGAGGCCGTTCCTGAAGCCGCCGAAGCACACCGGGCCGTCCGGGCACTTCGCCTTCGTGGTGCACACCGCGCTGAAGTAGCCCATCTTCCGGCACTCGGACTGGCACTTGATGATCTCGGCTGGACCACAGCCGATTGACGTGATCGTGCAGCACTTGGCCGGCAGCTCCTCCAACGGGTCCTTGCATTGGCAGCAGGCGGGGAGGACGTCGGCGGCCGCGACGCACTGGCCGCCGAAGCAGACGCCGCAACAATCGGTCCCGTTTGGGTCGCAGAAGGTCCCGTCGGGGAGGCATGTCGAGGCGCCGGAAATGCCGGGGCAGCCGAACTGGGCGAGCAACGCGCCGAGGAACCGCCCGATGAACGGGACGCCACTGAACCCCGCCACCAGGCTGAGCAGGACGGCGCAGACCAGGCCCAGCGTCGGTGCCTGGCGAGCGGCCACGAGTTGGCTGTCGGTGACGGCCACTCCGCTCGCCCGCGGCCGGAGACGCAAACGAGCCAGGCCCGCAGCCGCACCACCTCCCGCGAGGAGCTTTATGACCTTGCGGCGCGACATGCCGCTCGCCGCCGCCTTCGCCGCCTCGTC
>DATJHJ010000032.1:0-8760 GCA_035494015.1 Acidimicrobiales bacterium | reverse complement strand
ATAGGCCTCCTCGCCCGGCTTGACCAGGTTGTACTGGCGGGCCAGCCGCTCGATCTCGGCATCGGTGTTGAGCTGGGCGGTGCGGTCCCGGAGGGCGGCGTTCTGGGCCGCCAGCTCGGCCACCTGGGCGTCGAGCTGGCGGCGATCCCGGCGCTGGGCCAGGAGGGCCTCGGTCGGGAACACGGCCAGGGCCAGCACGCCGACCAGGGCCAGGGCGGCGAACACCAGGCCGGCCCGACCCCGCTTCATCGGGCCCGGGCCAGGGCGGCGCCGCCCCAGTAGGCCGCCGACTCGCCCAGCCCTTCCTCGATGCGCAAGAGCTGGTTGTACTTGGCCACCCGCTCGGAGCGGGCCGGGGCGCCGGTCTTGATCTGGCCGCAGTTGGTGGCCACGGCCAGGTCGGCGATGGTGGTGTCCTCCGTCTCGCCCGACCGGTGCGACATCACCGCGCCGTAGCCGGACCGGGTGGCGAGCGCCACGGTGTCCAGGGTCTCGGTGAGGGTGCCGACCTGGTTGGGCTTGACCAGGATGGCGTTGGCCACGCCAGCGGCGATCCCCCGCTCCAGCCGGGCGGACGCGGTGACGAACAGGTCGTCGCCCACCAGCTGGGCCCGGGCCCCGACCAGGCGGGTCAGCGCGGCCCAGCCGTCCCAGTCGTCCTCGGCCATGCCGTCCTCGACCGACACGATGGGGTGGCGCTCGGTCAGGTCGGCCAGCCAGCCCGCCATCTCATCCGAGCCCAACGTGCGGCCCTCGCCGGCCAGCCGGTAGGTCCCGGCGCCGGCGTCGAAGATCTCGGTGGCGGCCACGTCCAGGGCGATGGCCAGCTGCTCGCCCGGCACGTAGCCGGCGGCCTCGATGGCCTCGACCAGCACCCGTACCCCCTCCTCGTTCGACTGCAGGTCGGGGGCGAAGCCGCCCTCGTCGCCCACGGCGGTGGACAGCCCCCGCCCGTCGAGCAGGCGGGCCAGGGCGGCGTAGGTCTCCGCCCCCCAGCGCAGGGCCTCGGTGAACGACGCCGCGCCGACGGGGGCGAGCATGAACTCCTGCACGTCCAGGTTGTTGGGGGCGTGGGCCCCGCCGTTGAGCACGTTGAGCAGGGGCATGGGCAGGACGTGGGCGTTGACCCCGCCCACGTGGCGGTACAGCGGCAGCTCGAGCTCGTCGGCCGCGGCCCGGGCCACGGCCAGCGACACGCCGAGCACGGCGTTGGCCCCCAGCCGGCCCTTGTTGTCGGTGCCGTCGAGGGCGACGAGCTGGGCATCGACCCCCCGCTGGTCGAGCGCCTCCCACCCCAGGAGGACGCCGGCGATCTCGTCGTTCACGCTGGCCACCGGCCCCGACACGCCCTTGCCGCCCCACGCCGTCCCGCCGTCGCGCCGCTCGACGGCCTCGTGGGCCCCCGTGCTCTTGCCCGACGGGACGGCGGCCCGACCCCGGGCGCCGCTCTCCAGGGCCACCTCGACCTCGACGGTCGGGCTGCCCCGGGAGTCGAGGATCTGCCGGGCCATGACCCGCTCGATGCTGCTCACGCATTGCCCCTGTTGCTGGTGTGGTTGGTGGGGGCAAAGTTAGCCCACGACGCCTGTGACCCCTGCTCATGGGGTAAGACCTGCGCCTGAACCTCTTCGACATCCTGGTCCTCGCCGCGGTGGCCATCGCCGCGGTGGGCGGCTACCGCCTGGGCTTCCTGGCCCGGGTGGCGTCGTGGGTCGGCCTGGGCCTCGGCGTGGTGCTCGCCGGCTGGCTGGCGCCCATCGTCATGGACCAGTTCGACGCCGGGATGCCCGAGACCCGGCTGCTGGTGGCCGTCGGCGTGTTCCTGCTGGTCACCACCATCGGCGCCAGCCTGGGGGCGACGCTCGGCGCCAACGTCCGCCGCCTGCTGCCCCCCGGGACCGGCCTGCGCCAGGTCGACCGGGTGGCGGGCGGGGTGGTGGGCGCACTGGGCGGGGTGCTGCTGGTGTGGCTGATCGTCCCCCTGGTGGCCGAGGTCCCCGGCACGCTGTCCCGCTCGGCCCGCAACTCGGCCATCGCCCAGGCCATCGACCGCTACGCCCCGCAGTCGCCCCAGGCCCTGCAGGATCTGCGCCGGCAGATCTCCGACGCCAACTTCCCGCAGGTCTTCTCCCGCCTGCGCCCGTCGCCCAGCACCGGCCCGCCCCCGGGCGAGGTGGCCCTGCCGGCCGCGGTCCGCACCCGGGTGGCGGCGTCCACGGTGAAGGTCAGCGGCACGGCCTGCGGGCGGATCCTCTCGGGCAGCGGGTTCTCGCCCGCGGCCGACACCATCGTGACCAACGCCCACGTGGTGGCGGGGGTCGACCGGCCGAGCGTGCTGCGCACCGACGGCAAGCGGCTGCCGGCCACCGTCCAGGTCTTCGACCCGAACCGGGACCTTGCCGTCCTGCACGTGACCGGCCTGGGCGAGGACGCCCTCCCGGTGGCCACCGGCGACGTCGGGGAGGAGGGGGCCGTGTTCGGCCACCCCCAGGGCCAGGACGAACTGGCCATCATCCCCGCCCGCATCGAGAACAAGGTCAACGCCCAGGGCCTCGACCTCTACGGCAGCAAGCAGATCCGCCGGGAGGTGCTCATCCTCGCCTCCGCCCTGGTCCCGGGCGACTCCGGCGGTGCGCTGGTCGACACCGGCGGGTCGGTGGTCGGCGTGGCCTTCGCCGTGGCCCCCGACGAGCCCGCCACCTCCTATGCCTTGTCGAGCACCGAGCTACGGGCCGTGCTCGCCGTCCCCCGCAGCGGGACGGTCGATACCGGATCCTGCCTGCGTGGCTGAACGCCGTGGCTGCCTGCGTGGGTGAACGGTAGGGTGGCAGTCGTGGCGAGGTTCGGGGCGGTCATCACCGCAATGGTCACGCCGTTCGACGGCGAGGGCGCCCTCGACCTGGACGCGGCCGCCCAGCTGGCCCGGTGGCTGGCCGAGCACGGCAGCGAGGGCCTGGTGGTGGCGGGCACGACCGGCGAGGGCTCGACCCTCACCGATGGCGAGAAGCTCGACCTGTGGCGAGCGGTCGCCGAGGCGGTCACCATCCCGGTGATCGTGAACACGGGCAGCAACGACACCGCCCACTCCGTCCACCTCACGGCGCAGGCGGCAGGGTGCGGGGCGGCGGGCGTGCTGGCCGTGACCCCCTATTACAACCGGCCGTCGCAGGCGGGGATCGAGGCCCATTTCCGGGCCATCGCCGCCGCCACCGACCTGCCGGTCCTGCTGTACGACATCCCCGTCCGCAGCGGCCGCAAGATCGCCCACGACGTCATGGTCCGCCTGGCCCACGACGTGCCGAACATGGCCGGGGTCAAGGACGCGGCCAACGACGTGGCCGCCTCGGCCCGGCTGATCGCCGCCGTCCCCGAGCGGTTCGAGGTCTACAGCGGCAACGACGACCAGACCCTGCCCCTGCTGGCCGTCGGGGCCGTCGGGGTGGTCAGCGTCGCCGCCCACTGGATCGGGCGGGAGATGGCGGAGATGATCGCCGCCTTCGGCAAGGGCGACGTGGCCCACGCCCGGGAGGTCAACGCCCGCCTGCTGGAGTCCTACCTGTTCGAGACGGGCGACGCCGCCCCCAACCCGGTGCCCACCAAGGCCATGATGCGCACCCTCGGGCTGGCCGTGGGCGAGTGCCGGCTGCCCATGGGCCCCACCCCCGAGGGGCTCGAGGACCGGGCGCGAGAGGTCTACGCCGGCCTACATGCCTAGAACCCCGAACAGCAGTCCGGTACGCATCACATTCCTGGGCGGGCTGGGCGAGATCGGCCGCAACTGCGCGTGCGTCGAGGTCGGCGGGCGCATCATGATCCTCGACTGCGGGCTCATGTTCCCCGACGCCGAGATGCCGGGCGTCGACCTGGTCCTGCCCGACTTCACCTGGCTGCGCCAGAACGCCGAGCGGGTCGAGGGCTGCATCCTCACCCACGGCCACGAGGACCACATCGGGGCCCTGGCCTTCCTGCTCCGCGACCTGTCGTTCCCGATCTTCGGCTCCGCCCTCACCCTCGGCCTGGCCAAGAACCGGATCGACGAGGCCGGCCTGCTCGGGCGCACGCAGCTCATCCCCGTGGCCGACGGGGAGCGTCGTCAGATCGGCCCGTTCGACTGCGAGTTCATCCCCGTCACCCACTCCGTCCCCCACGGCTTCGCCACCGCCTTCCACACCCCCCAGGGGGTGATCCTGCACTCGGGCGACTTCAAGCTCGACCTGACCCCGGTGGACGGGCGGGTCACCGACCTGGCCCGCATCGGCGCCATCGCCAAGGAGTCCGGCATCCGCCTGCTCCTGGCCGACTCCACCAACGCCGAGGAACCGGGCCACACCGTCAGCGAGCGGTCGGTCGGGGCCGTCCTGCTGGGGCTGTTCGCCACCTACCCGGGCAAGCGCATCATCACCGCCTGCTTCGCCAGCCACATCCACCGCATCCAGCAGATCGCCGATGCCGCCGTGGCCCACGGGCGCACCATCGCCACGCTCGGCCGGTCGATGATGAAGAACGTGGCCCTGGCCCGCCAGATGGGCCTGCTGCACATCCCCGACGAGTCCCTGGTCGACATCGAGAAGATCGACCAGTTCCCCCCGGGCAAGGTGTGCGTGATCTCGACCGGGTCGCAGGGCGAGCCCATGTCCGCCCTGTCCCTCATGGCCGCCGACGAGAACAAGTGGCTCAAGCTGACCGAGGACGACGTGGTCATCCTCAGCGCCCACGCCATCCCCGGCAACGAGTACAGCGTGAACAAGGTGATCGACGGCCTGTACCGGCGGGGCGCCGAGGTCATCCACTCCGGCATGGCCGACGTCCACGTCACCGGCCACGCCATGCAGGGCGAGCTCAAGACCCTGCAGTCCATCGCCCGGCCCGAGCACTTCATCCCCGTCCACGGGGAGTTCCGCCACCTCACCCACCACGCCCGCCTGGCCATGGAGATGGGCGTGCCCGCGGCCAACGTCCTGCTGGCCGAGGACGGCGACGTGGTCGAGCTGACCGACAAGGGGCTGGACTTCGTCGACTCGGTGCCCTCGGGGTACCTCTACGTCGACGGGATCGTGGGCGACGTGGGCCACGGCGTCCTGCGCGACCGCAAGGTGCTGGCCGAGGAGGGGGTGATCGTGGTCGTGGTGACCGTCGACGCCTCCTCGGGCGAGGTGTTGACGGGCCCGGAGATCATCACCCGGGGGTGGGTCCACGCCCCCGAGGCCGAGGAGCTGCTGGACGAGGCCCGCCAGCGGGTGGTCGCCGCCCTCGAGCACTCGGCCGACACCGGGGCCACCGACCCCGACTCCCTCAAGCGCCAGGTCCGCCAGGCCCTCGGTCGCTTCGTCAACGAGAAGACCAAGCGCCGCCCCATGATCGTCCCCGTGGTCATGGAGGCCTGAGCCGCCCCTCTCTCGTTTTGGCTGCAGTCACCCGCCGACTGGCGGGTAACTGCAGCCAGAACGGGGGAGGCCCTGTCGCTGCTGTTGCTGGTGTTACTTTTGAGGCCATTGTGGCCACCAAACCGGCGACCAAGCGGGCCGCGCCCGTCAAGAAGGCGGTAGCGAAGAAGGCCGCGCCCAAGCCGCCCAAGCCGGCGCCGGTGCCCAAGAAGGAGAAGGGCCCCCGGCTGGGGGGGCACGGGTACGACCTGGCCGGGCTGGTGCTGGTGCTGCTGGCCCTGGTCACCGCCCTGTCCGTGTACGGCGACCTGGCCGGCCCGGCGGGCCGGGCCCTGGGCGACGCGGCCGGCCTGGTCCTGGGCTACGGCCGGTGGGCCCTGCCGTTCGTCCTGGCCGCCGCCGGGGGTCTCCTGCTGTGGCGGGAGACGCCCGACGAGCCGATCCGCCTGGCCGTGGGCCTGTCGCTGGCGACGGTGGCCGGGTGCGCGATGGTCCACCTCGTGGCCGGCGGCCCGGGTTGGGGGGCGCCCGCCGACGAGCTGCGGTCGGCGGGGGGGTTGGTCGGTGCCGCCGCCGCCGTGCCGCTGCGGTCCGTCCTGGCCGGGCCGGGGGCGGCGGCCGTCCTGCTGACCGTGTTCGCGGTCGCCCTGCTCGTGCTGGCCCGGACCAGCGTCCGCACCGCGGCCAGCCAGGCCGGAGGGGCCGCCCGCCGGGGTGGTTCGCGCCTGGCCGCCCTCGGCCGGTCTTTGGTCGACCTCCGCCCGCCGCCGCTGCCGGCCGTCCCCGAGCCCACGTTCGAGCCCCCCGAGCCGGTCCTGCGCAACCCGGTCGTACCGCTCCCCCCGGCTCCCGACCCCGAGCCCGTGAAGGTCCAGCTGCCGCCCACGCCGGTCGGTGACCCGCCCGAGCAACCGGAGCAGCTGGCCATCGACGTCGGGCCGGCCGGCGAGCCCAGCGCGTGGAAGCTGCCCCAGCTCAACCTGCTGAAGCGAGGCAAGGTCCACGAGGTCGACCAGGCCCTGGTCGAGGCCGAGGGCCGCACGCTGGAGCGGGCGCTGGCCGCTCACGGGGTCGACACCGCCCTGGTGGGCATGACCGTGGGCCCGACCGTCACCCGCTACGAGCTGGCCCTGGGCCCCGGGGTCAAGGTCGCCCGGGTGACCAACCTGCACAAGGACATCGCCTACGCCATGGCGTCGGCCGACGTGCGCATCCTGGCCCCGATCCCGGGGCGGTCGGCCATCGGCGTCGAGGTGCCCAACAAGCAGCGCCAGCTGGTCATGGTGGGCGACATCCTGGCCTCGCCCGAGGCTCACAAGGCCGCCCACCCGCTGGAAGTGGCCATGGGGCGGGACATCGCCGGGCGCCCGGTGCTCGTCAACCTGGCCGAGGCCCCCCACATCCTGATCGCCGGGGCCACCGGGGCGGGCAAGTCGAGCTGCATCAACTCCCTGCTCACCTCGGTCCTGATGCGGTCGACGCCGGACCAGGTGCGGCTGATCCTGGTCGACCCCAAGCGGGTGGAGCTGGGCCAGTACAACGGCCTGCCCCACCTGCTGACCCAGGTGGTGGTCAACCCCAAGCGGGCGGCCAACGCCCTGGCCTGGGCGGTCCACGAGATGGAGCGGCGCTACGACCTGCTGGCCGAGGTCGGGGTGCGGGACATCACCGGTTACAACGCGGCCTACGACCGCCGCGAGCTGGTCCCCGACCCCGGCTCGGACGTGACATATCACCGCCTCCCGTACATCCTCATCGTGGTCGACGAGCTGAACGACCTGATGATGGTGGCCGCCCGCGACGTGGAGGAGTCGATCTGCCGGCTGGCCCAGATGGCCCGGGCGGTCGGCATCCACCTGGTCATCGCCACCCAGCGTCCGTCGGTCGACGTCATCACCGGGGTCATCAAGGCCAACGTGCCCTCCCGGCTGGCCTTCGCCGTCAGCTCGGCCACCGACAGCCGGGTCATCCTCGACCAGGTGGGTGCCGAGCGCCTGGTCGGCCAGGGCGACATGCTCCTGGCCATCGCCAGCTCCAGCGTGCCCCTGCGGGTCCAGGGGGCGTGGGTGGGCGAGGACGAGGTCCGCAAGGTGGTGGCCCACTGGCGCCGCCAGGCCCCCCAGCCCCAGTACGTCCAGGGCGTGGAGGGCGACGACGCCGCCGCCGGGGGGAGCGACGGCGGGGGGTCGGGGGCCCACGAGGACGACGACGACATGCTCGAGCAGGCCATGGAGCTGGTCGTGCGCTCCCAGCTGGGCTCGACGTCCATGCTCCAGCGCAAGCTGCGCCTCGGATTCGCCCGGGCCGGCCGGATCATGGACCTCCTGGAGCGCCGCGGGGTCGTCGGCCCGTCCGAGGGTTCCAAGGCTCGGGCCGTCCTTATGTCGCCCGAGGAGCTGGACGAATTGAAGTCCCGGTCATAGAGGGCAAAAAACGCCGGTAGGCGCCTCCCCATTGAGGCGCCACCGGCGGTCGGTCAGCGGGGACGAGGTTAGGCGGCGATGCGGGGACGCTCGCTCGCGACCGGTGCGCGGCCGGCGATGGAGGTGGTGCCCAGCCAGGCCAGCACGGCGGCCCAGACGCTGGCCAGGGACCCGATGACCAGGCCGGTCCCGACGGTGCCCATCCACGCCTCGCGGATGGTGATGCCGAACCCGTCGAACAGGGAGTAGTCCAGGGCGACGGCGGCGACCACGGCGAGGGTGAAAGTGAGCAGGGTGCGGATCCGGTCCATACTGGGTACCAGGTCGACCAAAAGGTCCGTGACCTTGAGGGCCACGAGACCGAACAATGTGACCACAGCGAACTCGTACATGGAAGGGCCTCCTTTTTCTCTGAACCTTCCACCTGTTTGGACCGGGGACCGGCGCGAAAAGTGACATCCAGTTTGCGTTGGCGGCCGGGATCTGGGAAAGACTGTCGGCATGGCCAACTACGAGGGTTACTGCGTCAAGTGCCGCGAGAAGCGGGAGTTCGAGGGCACCGAGGTGGAGCTGGCCAACGGCCGGCGGGCGGCCCAAGGGGCCTGCCCGACGTGTGGCACCAAGATGAACCGCATGCTCGGCAAGCAGAAGTAACCCGGACAACGCTCTCCGCGGCGCCGGCCGCCTAGATTGGTAGGCGTGGCCGAGCGTTACTGGTTGGAGACCCTCGGCTGCCCGAAAAACCAGGTCGACTCGGACAAATTGGTCGGGGTGCTGGTGGCCGACGGGATGCAGGCCGCCGGCCGGCCCGAGGAAGCCGACCTCGTCGTCGTCAACACCTGCGCCTTCATCGAGGACGCCCGCCAGGAGTCGATCGACGTCGTGCTCGACCTCGCGGCGCGCAAGGGCGACGACGCCCGCCTCGTGGTCACGGGCTGCCTGGCCGAGCGCTA
>DATJHJ010000031.1:0-32843 GCA_035494015.1 Acidimicrobiales bacterium | reverse complement strand
GTCGGCCACACGGCCGCCTTGCCGGTCAGGTCGTGGGGCGGGGTGCACTGGGCGTCGGCCCACTCCTCGGGAGCGACGAGGATGTGGCGGTACTGGACGCCGGGGTGGAACTCGACCCCGGCGCCGCCCAGCTCCTTCTCCAGGGCGGCGATGACCTCGGCCGCCGCCTCGCTCGACGGGTGGCCCCCGGCGAAATCGACCATGGTGCCGTCGGCCCCCACGGTCACCAGGTTGCAGCGGTAGGCGACCTGGTGGTCGTCGAGGCGCAACCCCATCGCCGCCGCCTCGATCGGCGCCCGGCCGGTGTGGTAGCGGGCAGGGTCGTACCCCAGGATCGACATGTTGCCCACGTCGCTGCCCGGCGGGAACCCCTCGGGGATGGTGGCCGCCCGGCCCACCTCGGCCCGCCGGGCCAGCGCGGCGAACGTCGGCAGGTGGGCCGCTTCGAGTGGCGTACGCCCGCCCAGCTCGGCCACCGGCTCGTCGGCGGCCCCGTCCGGCACGCAGACGACGTACTTCATGGCCGTGATGGTAGGGCTACGTGAACCGGACCAGGGCGAACGCCAGCCCGGACATCGTCAGCACCACGCTGACCATGCCGAAGATGAGCGCCAGCGTCTGCTGCCGCAGCTCGTGCTCGAACGTGGCCGTCAACCGGTGCTCCAGCCCGACCAGCCGTTCATCGACCACCTGGAACCGGAGGTCCATCCGCTCCTCCAGCCCCGCGAGGTCGGCCTTGGTGGCGACATCGGACCAACCGACCGGCGGCAGGTACTCGATCAAGGTCGTGGCCGCCTCTACAACCCCAACTCGGCCCGGACGGAGTTGATGTCGGCATCGACCGGGGAGGGGACGGCGATCTGGGCGATGGCCCGGTCCGGGTCCTTCAGCCCGTGGCCGGTCAACGTGCACACGACCGAGCGGGCCCCGTCCGGGACGCCCGCTTTCAGCAGCCCGGCCACGCTGGCCGCCGACGCCGGCTCGCAGAACACCGCCTCGGTGCCGGCCAGGAACCGGTAGGCGGCCAGGATCTCGTCGTCGGAGACGGCTCGGATACCGCCCCCGGACTCGGTGGCCGCCGACTCCGCTCCCCGCCACGAGGCCGGGTTGCCGATGCGGATGGCGGTGGCGACGGTCTCGGGGTGCTCGACGGGGTGGCCGAGCACGATCGGTGCCGCCCCCTCGGCCTGGAACCCGAACATGGCCGGCAGCTTTCTCGCCCGCCCGGCGTCCTGGTACTGGCGATAACCCTTCCAGTAGGCGGAGATGTTGCCGGCGTTGCCGACGGGGATGCAGTGGACGTCGGGAGCGTCGCCCAGCACGTCGACGATCTCGAACGCCCCCGTCTTCTGGCCCTCGATCCGGTACGGGTTGACCGAGTTGACGATGGTGATGGGCTCGCGGGCGGCCAGCTCCTTGACCAGCTCGAAGGCGTCGTCGAAGTTGCCGCGGATCTGCAGGACCCGGGCGCCGTGGATCAGGGCCTGGGCCAGCTTGCCCAGGGCGATGTAGCCCTCCGGGATCAGGACGGCGCAGGTGAGCCCGGCCCTCGTCGCGTAGGCGGCGGCCGATGCCGAGGTGTTCCCCGTCGAGGCGCACACCACCGCCTTGGCCCCGTCCTCGACCGCCTTGGAGATAGCCAGCGTCATCCCCCGGTCCTTGAACGAGCCGGTGGGGTTGGCCCCCTCGATCTTGAGCCACACGTCGGCACCCACCCGCTCGGAGAGCCGGGGTGCGTGGACCAGGGGCGTCCCCCCCTCGTGGAGGGTGACGACCGGGGAATCCCGGTCGACGGGCAGGAACTCCCGGTACTCCTCGATGATCCCCCGCCATCCGGCGCCCACTACTCGGCCCCGATCACGCGGAGGAGGGTGCCGACCCGGTCGACGGCGTCGAGGTCCCGCAGCTCGGCCAGGGTCGACTGCATGTCGCGCTCCAAGGCCGTGTGGGTGACGAGCACCAGGCGGGCCTCGCCGCCCATCCCGACCTGCAGGACCTGGACGATCGACACGAGGTGCCGGGCGAAGGCGGCCGCCACCTGCTCCAGCACACCCGGCCGGTCGGCCACGTCGAGGGACAGGTAGTACTGGGAGTGGACCTCGTCCATCGGGCGGATCCGGGCCACCGCCAGCCCCGGGACGCCGGCGGACGTGCCCTGGCGCAGGTTGGCGGCGGCGTCGATCACGTCGCCCAGGGCGGCGCTGGCCGTCGGCCGGCCCCCCGCTCCCCGCCCGTAGAACATCAGCTCGCCGGCGGCCGCCCCCTCGACGAACACGGCGTTGAACGACTCGCGCACCGCGGCCAGGGGGTGGGCCAGCGGGACCATGGCCGGGTGCACCCGCACCGCCACCTCGCCCCCCACCGCGTCGATGACGGCCAGCAGCTTCACGACGTAGCCCAACCGGCCGGCCATGCGGATGTCGTCGGCGGTGACCCGGCTGATGCCCTCCCGGTAGACGTCGCCCGCCACCACCCGGACGCCGAAGGCCAGGCTGGCGATGATCGCCGCCTTGGCCGCGGCGTCGTGGCCCTCGACGTCGGCGGTGGGATCCCGTTCGGCGTACCCCAGGGCCTGGGCCTCGGCCAGGGCGTCGGCGAAGGACGCCCCGGACTCGGTCATGCGGGTGAGGATGAAGTTGGTCGTGCCGTTGACGATGCCGAGCACCCGCTGGATGCGGTCCCCGGCCAGGGACTCACGCAACGGGCGCATGAGGGGGATGGCGCCCGCCACCGCGGCCTCGAACAGCAGGTCCACGCCGGCCTTGGCCGCGGCGTCGAACAGCTCGGCCCCGCTCGCCGCCATCAACTCCTTGTTGCCGGTGACCACGGGTTTGCCGGCCTTGAGGGCGGCGAGGACCAGATCCCGCGCCGGATCGAGCCCGCCGATCACCTCGACGATCAGGTCGACCTCGGGGTCGGTGACCAGCGACATCGCGTCCGCGGTGAAGTTGTCGAACCCGGCCCGCGCCTTGCTCATGTCCTTCACCGCCACCCGGGTGACCTGCAGGCGCAGGCCGGTGCGGGCCTCGATGGCGTCGCCGTTCTCGGCGACCAGGGCGACGAGCGCGGAGCCGACGTTCCCGTAGCCCAGCACCCCGACCCGCACGGTTGCGTTCCCGTCCATCAGCCGTCCACCGTACAACGACGGCTTCGCCGGCCCCCTCGACGGCTACGCTCCCCGCCGCCGGCAGAAGGGAGTGGACGTGGCGGACCAGGAGACGGGCCCGATCCCGGGTGTCGACGTGCAGGTCGTGGTGGCCGAGATCCAGCAGTCGGTCCTGTACGCGGGGCTCGACAGCCCCCAGGGCCAGGGTGGGATGTCCCTGGAGACGGTGCGGATCGAGATGGCCGCCGTCGCCGAGGTCGAAGTGGGCCTGAAGCCGAGGTTCAAGATCCCCGTGGTCGGCTGGGAGATCGGGGCCGAGCGCACGACCACCGACGTGGAGACCCACACCATCGACATCACCCTGCGCACACCCTGGGCCCCGGTCACGGAGGTGGCGGGCGAAGGGACGGAACGGCTTCGGGGGCTCGACATGGAGACGGCGCTGCCCGCGGTGATCGCCTCGGTCCGTGAGCTGCTCCTGCAAGCCGCCGCCGGCCCCACCCGGCTCGAGTTCGGCTGCGCGACCATGGCCTTCAAGTTCGACGTGTCGAGGACGGGCCGGCTCGAGCTGGCCGTGCCCGAAGCGTCTCGGACCCGCCAGTCGGCGGTCACGGTCAGCTTCACGTTCGGCCCGCCGCCGTCGCAGAAGGGGTGATCGGGACGGTGCCCACTCGTCGGCCCGGCAGCCCCGAGAACCACGCCCGCTCCGGTACCATGGGCTCGACGTCGCAGCACGGGCCCCCAGGAGGCAGGCATGGTCGAATCGAACGGCAGCCACCCGGTGAACCCCAGCCAGTCGAACGGCGGCCAGTCGAACGGCAGCCAGCTGCCCACGTCGCTCGACGACTTCTTGTCCGACGACGAGTGGCGGGATCTGCGCGCCGGCTTGCGCGACCTGGCCCAGGTCCGGGCTCGCAGCGAGGCGGCGGCGGCGCACATCCGCATCTGAGCCCGGCCCTGCGCGCCGGCCGGTAGCCGGGCGTGGCCGGTGGGTACCCCGCGCCAACGGTCCTGCGGCTGGCCACGGACGACGAGTGGCGAGCGCTGCGCCAGCGGTACCGCAACAACGTCCCCCAGCCGTGGTGGGCATGCCTGCGGGTGGTGCGGGGCAACGGGGCCCGCTGCGCCGTCGTCGAGCCGGGCTTTCGCGACCGCGACTACGCCAGCGAGCACGCCGCCTTCCTGGCCGACAGCTTCGACCCCCCGCCGCTCGAGACCGACCGCATCCACTTCTTCTCGACGGAGCTGGCCGAGGACCGGCTCTGGGACCTCCCCGGCGAGCCCGGCTACCTGGGGTGCATCGTCGTCCGCCACTCGCCGCTCGGCCGGGTGGGACGCACCCTGCTGGTCCCGCCGGCCGAGCTCGACGGCTACGCCCTGTGCACGGTCCCCATGGGCGTGTCGTTCTTCGGCCAGCGCCTCCAGGTCCGCTGCGTCCCGTTCGCCCAGCAGGACGCCCGGCTGGGCCGCTGTTCCCATGTCGCGGCGTGGATCTGCCACACCACGGCGGCGGCGCGAGGGATCGTCCCGCGGCGCCGGCTGGGCGAGTTCGCGGTCGACGTCCGCCACGACCTGGAGCCCGGGCGGGCCTTCCCCTCCACCGGGCTGTCGGTGCGCCAGCTGTCCGCCCTCTTCCACGACTTCGGGCTCCCGGCCGTGCTGCACACCATGGGCTCCATGCCCGCGACCGGCCGCGAGGCGCCCGTGCCGGCCCACCCGGCCCGGGCCCACCCCGGCACCTGGGACACCCGCGTCGTCCCCGTGGCCTGCCGGTTGCTCAACAGCGGCTTCCCCCTCATCGCCACCACCGCCACCCATGCCTTCGCCCTGGTCGGGTACGGCCGCACACCCCCGGGTAGCGACCGGATCACCTTCGTCCGTCACGACGACCAGCTCGGCCCCTACCGGCGGCTGCCCGAGCCCCTGGCCGATGTCGACCCCGACACCGGCGTCCCCTACGGCCCCTGGGTCGGCCTGCTGTGCCCCACGGCGGCCGACCTGTGGATGGTGCCCGAGGCGGCCGAGCAGTACGGCGCCCGCCTGCTGCTCGGCCGGGGCACGCACCCGATGATGCTGGAGCTGGAGGCCGCCGGGCAGCTCGTGTTCATCACCCACGGCGTCCGCAGCATCGACTTCCTGGCCGGGCTCGTCGAGCGGGGCTACAGCCCGGAGGCCACGGCCGCCTACCGGATGACCGGCCTTCCCGGGTGGGTCTGGGTGGTCGAGGCCGTCGACCGGGGCCGGCGGGCCGAGGGGGAGCCGGACGTGGTCGCCGAGGTGGTGTTCGACCCGACGACCCCGGACGAGGACCCCGGGCCCCTCCTCGTGCGGGTGCCGAGCCTCGCCCTGCGGGTGGGGCGGGGCCGGGGCGACGACATCGTCCCCCTCCCCGACGTGTGCGTGCGGTCCCTCAGCCGCACCGCCCTGCCCCACTGATCACCACCGTCAGGTGTCGAGGCGCAGCAGGTCGTCCAGGGTCTCCCGGCGGACGACGACCCGCGCCGCGCCCTGCCGGACGAAGACCACCGGCGGGCGGGGGACTTTGTTGTAGTTCGACGCCATGGAGTGGCCGTAGGCGCCGGTGACCGGCGTGCACAGGACGTCGCCCACGGCCAGGTCGGCGGGTACGTGCGCGTCGCGCACGACCACGTCGCCCGACTCGCAGTGCTTGCCGACCACGGTGACCGTGCGGGGGCGCTCGGCCAGGGTGGCCCGGGGCAGGAAGGCCTCGTACCCGCTGCCGTACAGGACGGGCCGGGGGTTGTCGCTCATCCCCCCGTCGACCGAGACGTAGGTGCGCACGCCAGGGATGTCCTTGACCGTCCCCACCCGGTACAGGGTCAGCCCGGCGGCGGCGGCGATGGCCCGGCCGGGCTCGACGGTCACCTGGGCGCTGATGCCGGCGCTTGCGCACGCCGCGTGCAGCACGCCGGCCCACTCGGTGATCGTGGGCGCCTCCTCCCCCTCCACATACGGCACGCCCAGCCCCCCGCCCAAGCACAGCTCGCCGACATCGAGGGGCTCCACGAAGGCGGCCAGCACCTCGATGGCCTTTTCGAACGACCGCAGGAGGAATATCTGGCTGCCGATGTGGGCGTGGATGCCGACCAGCTCGAACGCCGGGTGCAGGCGGACGTGCTCCACGGCCCGCCCCGCCGCTCCGCTGGCCACGCCCAGGCCGAACTTGGAGTCGGTCTGGCCCGTCATCACGTACTCGTGCGTGTGGGCCTCCACGCCCGGCGTGACCCGGACCATCACCCTTGTCGGCCTGCCGTCGGCCTCGGACAGCTCCTGCAGGCGGGCCAGCTCGTCGAACGAGTCGACGACCACCCGGATCCCCAGCTCGTGCGCCCGCCGCAGCTCCTCGGGCGACTTGTTGTTCCCGTGCAGGACGATCCGCTCCGGCGGGACCCCGGCAGCCAGGACGACGTGGAGCTCCCCGCCGGTGGCCACGTCGACCCGCATGCCCTCCTCGTGCACCAGCCGGGCCATGGCCAGGCAGAGGAAGGCCTTGGATCCGTAGGCCACCCCGTCCCCGAAGGCGGCCACCGCCTCCCGGCAGCGGGCCCGCAGGTGGTCCTCGTCGTAGACGAACAGGGGGGTCCCATGCTCTTCGGCCAGGTCGAGGACGTCCACGCCGCCGACGGAGAGCCGCCCGTCCCGCCCCACCGCCGCCGAGTCGGGCAGCAGGTGGCGGGGCAGCAGGTGCTTCACATCGAATCGGGGGCGCTGACGCCGAGCAGGTCGAGGCCGACGGCCAGACCGACCCGGGCGGCCTCGACCAGCCACAGCCGGGCCTGGGTCAGCTCGTGGCTGACCCCCTCCCCCATCACGTAGCAGTCGTGGTAGAAGCCGTGGAACCGGCCGGCCAGCTCCCGCACCCACGTGGCGACCTTGTGCGGCGCCCGCGTCCGGCACGCCTCGGCCACCACCTCGGGCAGCTCGCCCAGGCTGCGCAGCAGGTCCAGCTCCCGCTCGTGGGTCAGCACCGAGAGGTCGACCATCTCCAGCGGGTACCGCGGGACGTTCCGCTCCGCGGCCACCCGGGCGATCGACGCGATCCGGGCGTGGGCGTACTGGACGTAGAACACCGGGTTGTCCATGGACTTGGACACCACCGCGTCGAGGTCGAAGGTCTGGCGGGTGTCGATGGACTGCAGCAGGAAGGTCAGCCGGGCCACGTCGGGCCCGACCTCGTCGACCACGTCGGCCAGCTCGACGAACTCGCCGCTGCGCTTGCCCATGCGCATGACCTCGCCCCCCCGCTCGACGGTAACGAGCTGGCCGAGCACGATCTCCAGCTCGTCGGGGTCGTGGCCCAGAGCGGCGACGCCGGCCTTGAGCCGGGCCACGTGGCCGTGGTGGTCGGCGCCCCAGACGTCGATCAGCCGGTCGAACCCCCGGGTGAACTTGTCCCGGTGGTAGGCCAGGTCGCCCAGCAGGTAGGTGGGCTCGCCGCCCGTCTTGAGCAGCACCTCGTCCTTGGCCAGGCCCAGCTCGGTCGTGCGCAGCCAGGTGGCGCCCTCGGCCTCGTAGACGTGCCCGGAGGCCCGCAGGTCGGCCAGGGCGGCGTCGATGGCCCCCGAGTCGACCATCGACTTCTCGGAGAACCAGGTGTCGAACTCCACGCCGAGCCGGGACAGCACGCCGCCGATGTCCGCCAGGACCCGCTGGTGGGCCCAGACGGCCGGGTCGGCGTCCGCCGGCATCTCCGCCGCCCAGTCGGAGATGTACTCGCCCTTGTACCCGTCCTCGGGCGTCGGTTCGCCGGCCCGGGCCGCGGCCAGCGAGGCGGCGAACAGGCCCATCTGCACGCCGCGGTCGTTGACGTAGTACTCCCGGTGCACGCCGTAGCCGCACCGCTCCATCAGCCGGCTCAGGGCGTCGCCGTACACCGCCCAGCGGCCGGCACCGACGTGGAGGGGGCCGGTG
Source organism: Acidimicrobiales bacterium (assembly GCA_035494015.1). Classification (GTDB taxonomy): domain Bacteria; phylum Actinomycetota; class Acidimicrobiia; order Acidimicrobiales; family AC-14; genus CADCTB01. The sequence continues at coordinate 24,805 of DATJHJ010000031.1, read as the reverse complement.
GGGTTGGCGCTGACGAACTCCAGGTTGACCCGCTCGCCGCGGCCGATGTCGTGGCGGGCGTAGCGGTCGACGCCGGCCTCCACCACCTCGGTGAGCACGTCGTGCAGCCACCGGTCGTGGAGCCGGAAGTTGAGGAACCCCGGCCCGGCGATCGAGACCTCGGCCACGTACGGTGGCGGCTCGGCGGTCAGGCGGGCGGCGATGTCGCCGGCCAGGTCCCGGGGGGCCCGCCCGCTGGCCTTGGCCGCGGCCAAGGCCACGCTGGACGACCAGTCGCCCAGGTCGGGCCGGTTCGATCGCTCGACCGGGACTCGCGCCGGCAGCGGATCGACCCCGAGGGCGACCAACGCGCCGCGCAGGGAGGAGGTGAGGATGTCCGAGATGGCGGGCATGGGGTGCGGGCTAGCCGCGAGGCCGGGCCATGACCGCGTTGAGGCGGTCGATCAGCTCCAGGGGGTCGAAGGGCTTGGTGATGTAGTCGTCGGCGCCCATGTCGATGCCGTGCTGGACCTCGGACTTCTGGGCCTTGGCCGACAGCAGGATCACCGGCAGGTCTTCCGTGGACGGGTCGGCCTTGAGCTCGGTGAGCAGCTGCAGCCCGTCCCGGCGGGGCATCATGATGTCCGAGATCACGATGTCCGGCCGGTCGGCCTGGGCCCGCCGGAGCCCGTCCTCACCGTCGGTGGCGCAGATGACATCGAACCCCTCGATCTCGAAGTTGACGCGCAGCAGCTCGAGGATCACGGGATCGTCGTCGATCACCAGGACGGTCAGCTTGCCCACTGCACACAATCCTACCGGGGGGCGCGTCCCCACCACCCGGCGGTTACCATCGCGGGCGAGCAGGCCCTCGTAGCTCAGGGGATAGAGCACCGCCCTCCGGAGGCGGGTGCGTAGGTTCGAATCCTACCGAGGGCGCCAACTCGATCCCCCGGCCATGGCGTGGTCACGGCGGATCGAGGCTCACCGGGGCGACAGCAAGGTGGGCGGATACGGCGCCCGCATGCAACGGCGATCCCATACCGCGACGACGAGCGATCGATCAGACAGCGCAAGCGCACTCGCCAGGTGCAGGGCATCCGCCCCTCGCAGCGACAGCTCCTTGGCGAGATCTCCGGCGTGACGGCTGACGGCCGGCGTCAACTCGACCGGTCGGGTTGCCCCCAGAACTCGGCCCAGCTCGCTTCCGCTTGCGCAAGGCCATCCCCGTCGAGGTCATGGTTCCGATGGGCGGCGGCGAGCGCGGCCCGGACCTCGGGATAGGCCAACCGGCTCGATACGGCCGGCCGCTCAGCGGTGGCCGGCCGACCGATCAACCCTTCGGCCGTCAACCGGTCGAGCAGCGGGGCCGCGTCTATCCCGAGGAGACGCGCAACCGGGATGCCCCGCTCGGTCACGACGACCTCGTCGCCTTCCCGCGCCCGCTCCAGCCAGTCGCGCAGGTTGGCGCGGAGCTCGCTCACCGCTACCTCCATGGGGCAAACGTACGGGATGACATATCCCAAACGTACGCCCGTGCAGTGTTCTGCCCGGCCGGATGAACCGGCTTGGAGGGCTGGGGCTGGCAGAGTTGTGTGGTGACGTCCCCGGCGACCCACGTTCCCCGGTCCGACCCCGAGCAGCTGACCAAGACGGTCGTGCTGGACACGTCGGTGCTGGTGGCCGACCCCGGGGCAATCCATGAGTTCAGCGGCTGCGCCCTCAAGGTGCCGCTGACCGTGATCGAGGAGCTCGACGGGCTCAAGGCCCGCAACGACGGGGTCGGCCAGACCGCCCGCGAGGCGCTGCGGCGGATCGAGGCCCTCCGGGTCCGGGCCGGCGGCTCGCTGGTCGAGCCGGTCACCCTCTCCCACGGGGGGACGCTGGCCATCGTCCTCAACGGGGTCAACCACACCTTGCTGGCGGAGCACTACCTGGACCCGGCCAGCCCCGACAACCGGATCATCGGGACCGCCCTCGGCCTCCTGCACCGGTCGACCACCGTCGAGGTCGTCTCCAACGACGCCGCCCTGCGCATCAAGGCGGCCCACGTCGGGCTGGCCGCCAAGGAGTACGTGCCCGTCCCCGCCTACGGCCGCGACGTGGACAGTCCCGGCTGGCAGACGGTCGAGGGGGTCGAGGGGGCGACGATCGACCGGCTCTTCGAGGAGCGCAGCCTGGGCGTGGACGACGTCGGGGTCGACGTCGACCTGTACGAGAACGAGTTCGTGGTCCTGCGGGCCGGGAAGCAGTCGGCGCTGGCCCGGCGCAAGGGCGACCACGTGTGGCTGCTGCGCCAGAACCACGAGGCGTTCGACCTGCGGCCCCGCAACATCGAGCAGCGCCTCGCCCTCGACCTGCTCCTCGACCCGTCGGTCAGCGTGGTCGCCCTGGACGGGCCGGCGGGCACGGGCAAGACGCTGCTGGCCATCGCCGCCGGGCTGGAGCAGGTCTGGAACCACCCCTCGACTCGCCGGTACGAGCGCATCGCCATCTACCGGCCCATCGTCGCGGTCGGCCGCCAGGAGGTCGGCTACCTGCCCGGGACCCTGGAGGAGAAGCTCGACCCGTGGATGGGCGCCATCCACGACGCGGTGGTGGCCATGACCGACGGCCGGCGCAAGGGGGCGGCCGACGAGATCATCGCCCAGATCACCGCCGAGGGCCGCCTCAGCATGGAGTCGGTGACCCACCTCCGGGGTCGGTCGCTGCACGGCGCCTGGATCCTCCTCGACGAGGCCCAGAACCTCGAGCCCAGCATGGCCAAGACGGTGCTTACCCGGGCGGCCGAGGGGACCAAGGTGGTCTTCACCGGCGACACCAGCCAGATCGACGCCCCGTTCCTCTCCGCCCACAACAACGCCATGTCCGTGCTCACCGCCGCCCTCGGTGGCGGCCGGGGCGGTTCGCTGTTCGGCCACATCCGGCTGTCACAGGGCGAGCGCAGCCCGTTGGCGACCTTGGCCGCCAGCCTCCTCTGAGCGCCACGGCCACCTTCGTGCTCATCCCCGGTGCGGGGTCGACGCCCTGGTACTGGCACCGGGTCGTCCCGTTGCTGGAGGCGGCCGGCCACGGCACGGTCGCCGTCGACCTCCCGTGCGACGACGACCGGGCCGGCTTCGCCGAGTACGCCGACACGGTCGTGGCGGCCGTCGGCGACCGGCCCGACCTGATCCTCGTCGCCCAGTCGATGGGCGCGTTCACGGCCCCGCTGGTCTGCGCCCGGGTTCCGGTCCGGCTGATGGTGCTGGTGGCGCCGATGACGCCGTCGCCCGGCGAGTCTGCCGGGGACTGGTGGGCCAACACCGGGCAGGGCGAGGCCATGCGCGAGCAGGCCGAACGGGACGGCATCGACCCGGCCGACCTGGACGATGTCGCCGTCCTGTTCCTTCACGACGTCCCGCCCGACGTGGCCGCCGAGTCGGCCCGCGAGGTCCGCCGCCAATCCGGCACGCCGTTCGAGCAGCCCTGGCCGCTCGCGGCCTGGCCGGACGTGCCCACCCGGTTCCTCCTGTGCCGCCAGGACCGGCTCTTCCCGGCCCCCTTCCAGCGCCGGCTGGCCCGGGAGCGGCTCGGACTGGTACCCGACGAGATCGACGGGGGGCACCTTCCCGCCCTCAGCCGGCCGGCCGAGCTGGCCGACCGCCTCCTCGCTTACGCCGCCGGCGGGAACACAGCTTCGTAGCGGACCTTGCCGGCCTGGTCGAGCACCCGGACGGCCCGGAACTGCTCGGCCTGCAGGTCGACGGTCGTGGCCAGCGACCCGTGGCCCTCGCTGATCGTGAACGTGCCCACGGGTATGGCGTCCTCGCTCCCCTCCCGGAGGGCCTCGACCGAGAAGCCGGCGCTCAACCCGTCGGTGCGGTCGAGGCTGACCACCAGCCGGGTGGGCTGCGTCCCGTAGACGACGACCTGGCACGTCCACCGGCCGGCCGGATCGGTGGCCAATGCCGTCCGGACGCTGGCGATGGGGGCGACCGCGGTGGGGACGCGTCGACCGTTGCCCCCATGCCCCAGCTCGGCCACCCCCACCCCAGACATGGCCGCGACCAGGGCCACCGCGGCAACGCCCAGCCAGACCCGCTGGCGTGACCGACGGGGCCGGAGCGGGACGGGCTCGGCGGCCGCGGCGATCCGGGCCAGGACCCGCGACTCGAAGCCGGCGGGGGGTTCGACCGCGGGGGCCACGAGCAGGATGCTGTCGGCGGCACGAGCGAGCTGGTCGACGAGGGTCCGGCAGGCGTCGCAGCGGGCCAGGTGGGCCAGGGCGGCGGCCCGCTCGGCGCCGCCGATCCCGCCCAGGGCCAGCTCGGCGGCCAGGTCCTCCACCTCGGCACAGGTCATCGGCTGCTCAGCCATCGGTCCCCCGCTTGGCCATGGCCGAACGGACCTTGGACAGACCGGCGCGGATGCGGGTCTTGGCCGTCCCCAACGGGATGGACTCGCTCTCGCTGATCTCCTTGGCCGTCCGCCCGCACAGGGCGGCGAGCACCAGGGCCTGGCGCTGGTCGTCGGGAAGCTCGGCCAGGGCGGCCCGCACCTCCCGCATCTCGGCCGCCGTCTCCGCCATCATTTCCGGGCCCCGGGCCGCGTCGGCCTCCAAGTCGAGCGTGGTCAGGATCTCGGGGTCGACGGGCTGGGCCCGGCGCATGCGCATGGCGTCGATGGCCAGGTTCCGGGTGATGACCAGCAGCCAGGTGTGGACCGACCCACGGCGGGAGTCGTACGCCTCGGCGTGGCGCCACGCCCGCACGAACGCCTCCTGGGCCACGTCCTCGGCCAGCGAGGCGTCGCCCACCATGGACCGGGCCAGGCCGAACACCTGCCCCTGGTAGCGACGGATGAACGCGGTGGCGGCGTCGGAGTCGCCCATGGCGAAGCTGGCCAGGAGGGTGTCGTCGGACGCGAACGGCATCGTGATGGAGGGTACGGCAGCGCGGCCGATTCGGATTGCGGCAATCCGCGCGGCGGCGGCGCCCGTAGTGGAGGGGAAACCGCGACAAAGGGGAACACACATGACCACACGCCGGGAGTTCGGGAACACGAGCGTCAAGCGGGGCCTGCTGGTGCTGGTCGCCGCGACCGGATTGGCGGTGACCATGGCGGCGTGCGGGAGCGACGACAAGCCGACCGTCGCCTCCCAGCCGGCCACGACCGCGGCCACCGTTCCCGTGACCACGACCGCGGCGCCCAAGGCCACGGTGGCCACGACCAGCAACGCCACGTTCGGCACGATCATGGTCGACGCCACCGGCAAGACCCTCTACACCTTCGACAACGACACCTCGGCGACCAGTAGCTGCACGGGCAACTGCGCGGCCACGTGGCCGCCGCTCGTGCTCGCTGCGGGCACGACCGCCCCCGTCGCCGGGACCGGCATCACCGGCCTCACCGCCGTGCCCCGGCCGGATGACGCCACCAAGATGCAGGTCGACTGGAACGGCAAGCCCCTCTACACCTACTCGGCCGACACCGCTCCCGGCGACACCAAGGGCGACGGCGTGGCCGGCAAGTGGCACGTGGCCAAGGCCAGTTAGCGCATACGGCGGAGACAGCCAGGAGCGGACGCTGGGGACCGCTCCTGGCTGTGCGACCGGCGGGCTGACTCTCAGCGAACGGCGGCCAGCTCGGCGACGCGCCTGCGGCGCAGGGCCTCCCGCTCGGCCCGGTCCCGCCGGAGGACCCCGTGCAGCTCGTCGACCAATCCGACGATGTCGAAGGGCTTGCCGAGGTAGCCGTCGCAGCCGAGCGTCCAGCCCCGCAGGGTGTCCTCGGGGAGGCCCTTGACCGTGCACAGGACGACGGGGAGATCGGCGGTGCGGGCGTCGGCCCGCAGGCGGCTCAGCGTCTCCCACCCGTCCACCTCGGGCATCTGCACGTCGAGCAGCACGATGTCGGGGAGGTCCTCGCCGGCGAGCATGGCCAGCGCCTCCTTGCCGCTCGACGCCGCGGTGACCTTGAAGCCGGCCATGGACAGGACGAGGTCGGCCAGCAGCCGGATGTCATGGGCATCGTCCACGACGAGGGCACGCGCCGCGGTCACCTACATCACCCCCCGGGTGAGGACGCCGAACTGGCGCATGAGATCGGTCATCGCCGACGGCTCGACGGCCTCGTCGGGAAGGTTGGCCGCCAGCTCCCCGACCGGCACCATCGGGAGGGCCACGGTGAACGTGCTCCCTCGGCCGACCGCGGTCTCGACGCTGATCCGGCCGCCCATGGCGTCGACCATCGAGGACACGATGTAGAGGCCGATGCCGGTGCCGCCGAAACGGCGGACGTCGGTCGACTCCGCCTGCCAGAACTTGTCGAAGCACCGGCGGGCCTGGTCCTCGTCCATCCCGATGCCGATGTCGCTGACCCAGAACACGATCTGGCTCTTGTCCCGGTCCCGCCGGGCGCCGACGACCACCGGGCCGCCGTCGGAGTACTTGCTGGCGTTGTCGAGCAGGTGGTCGACGACGGTCCGCAGCGCCAGCGGGTCGGCCTGGGCGACCAGCGGCTCGGCCGCGATCTGAAGGATCATGTGGCGGCCGGACGCGTCCTGGAGGGCGTTGGCCCGCTCGCCGAGCAGCGGCCGCAGGTCGACCGGGTGGACGTCGACCTTGACCCGTCCCCCCTCGATCTTGCTGGACAGCAGGAGGCGGTCGACGATCGACGACAGCTCCAGGGCCCGGCGGTGGATGGCCTCGACGGCCTCGGCCCGGCGCTCCTCGGGCATCCCCGGGTAGCGGCGGATCGTGTCGGCAAAGCCGGCGATGACCGTCACCGGCGTCTTCAGCTCATGCGACGCCGTGGCGAGGAACAGGGTCTTGGCCTCGTCGGCCTCCTTCAGCCGGGTGATGTCCCGCAGCGAGTGCACGACCTCGACCCCGCCCTGCTCGTCGCTGACCGCGAACGCGCTGGCCAACAGCGGCTGGCGGCGGCCATCGGGAAGCTGGCGCCAGACTTCCCGGCCCTCGCTGACATCGCCCAGTGAGGCGGCGGCCAGCAGCGGGCAACCGTTCCGGCAGTCGAGGAGGCGCTCGCCCTCCCGGAGGCCCAGGGCCCGGTCGCACGGCACTCCCACTGCCGAGGCGCCCCGGAGCCCGATGAGGCGCTGCCCGGCCGGGTTGGTCTCCAGCACCACGCCCGCGCCGTCGGTGACCACGATGCCGTCGGCCACCCGGGCCAGGATGGTCTCCGCCTTCTGCTGGAAGCGGTGGGAGGTCACCGCCACCCGCCGATGACCGCTGGCGATGCGGCTCACCACGACCACCAGGCCACCCAGGGCCAGGGCGAAGACGACCAGTAGCCCGGCGGCCATGCGCTGGGTGGCCGGTACCACGCTCTGGGCCAGGAGGGTCAGGATCACGCACAGGCCGTAGAGGATCCAGGCGTCGCGGCGGCGCCACAGGGAGGCGGCCAGGCTGATCACGAAGGCGGCGGCCATGAGCAGGAGACCCCAGGCCCAGGGCACGAGGCACTGCGCGGCGAAGATCACGGCCACGTCGCCCAGCGGGCCCCCATAGATGGCCAGCCGTAGGTCCCGCCGGCGCCCCCGCCCCGCCCCGGTGATGGCCAGCAGCCACGCCGACCACGGCAGCCAGACCAGGCCCACGAAGACGAACAGGGCGGTCACGGACCGGTCCCAGCGGCTGGCCAGGGCCAGGCCACCGCCCGCCATGGTGGCGGCGATCACCACCCGCGCCGTCGCCGCCGCCCGCACCGCGGTGAGGTCGGGTGCGGTCATGGTCGAGGTGGCGGGTCCCGGGTCGACCGGAACGACGCTCACGGAGAAGCCGCCAGCTCCGGTACCGCCGCCCACTGAGTCGCCACCATCACTCGGTTCCGCCCTTCGGACTTTGCCCGGTAAAGGGCGTTGTCGGCGGCCAACAGGAACGACTGCACGTCGCCCTCCGCTCCGGCCACCCCTGCGCTCAGGGTCACGACGCTCCCCGGGCCAGGCCGCCCGGGGTGAGCGATGGCCGCATCCTCGACGGCTTTCCGGATGCGCTCGGCCGCCGCCGCGACCCGCCGGACACCAGCGGGCAGGACGACGAGCAGCTCCTCGCCGCCGTAGCGGTAGGCCATGTCCGCCTCACGAAGCTCGCGCCGCACCACCGACGCCACTTGCCGCAAGGCATCGTCGCCGGCCAGGTGGCCGGCGGCGTCGTTCAGGGACTTGAAGTGGTCGATGTCGAACAGGGCCACGCCGAACGGTTGGTGGTAGCGGTCGCGCCGGGACCGGAAGACTTCCAGGTCCTCGCTCATCTTCAGGCGGTTGCCCAGCCCGGTCAGCGGGTCCAGGCGGGCGGTGGCCGCCACCTCCACGTTGGTGCGTTCCAGGCCCCGCTGGCGCTCGGCCAGGCGCCGGTGCAGGTCGGTGACCCGCTCGGCCACCATGAGCCGCAGGCGCAGATCGAACAGGTCGACCGGCTTGACCAGGCAGTCGTCGACGCCAGCGGCGATGCCGGCCATGGCGTGCTCCCGGTCGTCGTGGGCGGTGACCAGCATGAAGTAGACGTACTCCATGGCGTCGCGGGACCGGATCTCCTGGCACAGCTGCAGCCCGTTCAGCCCGGGCATCAACCAGTCGCTGATGACGACGTCGATCGTCATGCGCCGGACGTAGTCGAGGGCGACCTCGGCGGTGTCGGCGGGCAGGGCGACGTGGCCGAGGCTCCCGACCGCCCGGGCCAGGACGAGGCGCACGACCGGGTCGTCATCGACGACGACGACGTTCATGCCCCTCTCCTGGTCAGGGTGACCAGCCGGGCCCGGACCCGCAGGAACTCGGCGTGGAGGTGGCGCATGACCAACTGGGCCTCGTCGTGGTCGCCGTGCTCGGCCGCGGTCCGCAGCCGGCGGCACAGAGCCGCCATCCCCCGGGCTCCGAAGCTGGCCGAACTACCGGTCAGGGCGTGGGCCTGGTCGGCGACGACGGCCAGGTCCCGGGAAGCGAGGGCCTGGTCGAGGGCGTCCAGGCGCACCGGCGTGGCGGCGAGGAAGGCGTTGAGCAGCTCACCCAGCACGCTGAAACCCTCACTGTCGGTGATCGTGGCCAGCTGCTCGATCACCGCCTCGTCGACGGCAGGGTCCCCGGCGATGCCAGCCGCCCCCACTTCCACCGGGGCAGCCTCCGCCGTCGCCGCGCTCGAACCGCCACGCTCATTGCCTCTTTCAGCCGTCACTGGGGCCCCCTGTCGACCTTCCCGGTTCGCCTTGTAGGTATCGACAGGGTTGGCGGCCCACTTGAACGTCGTTCCAATCGCCGCGACGTCCTCATGGCAGGAATATCGGCCGGTCCGCCCACGGGGAGGCCCACCCCAACCCAACCGTTGCCCAACTTCTACCCTGGAGCTGTGACTGCGCATGAGGTATCGGGCGGGCGCATCCTCGTGGTGGACGACGACGAAGCGGTCCGCGTCCTGCTGACCCGCTATCTGGAGATGGAGGGGTTCCAGGTGGACCAGGTCCCTGACGGCGGGGCGGCCCTCGCCGCCATCGCCGCCGGCCACCCCGACCTGGTCCTGCTCGACCTCATGCTGCCGGCCCAGGACGGCCTGGACATCCTGACCCGGCTCCGGCGGGACAGCGACGTCCCGGTCATCCTGCTCACCGCCCGGGGCAGCGAAGCCGACCGCATCCTGGGCCTGAAACTGGGCGCCGACGACTACGTGGTCAAGCCCTTCTCACCTGGCGAGCTCACGGCCCGCATCAGTTCGGTCCTGCGCCGGAGCCGCAACGGCTCCCCGCAGGCCGTCCTGGCCTTCGACGGCCTTACCCTCGACCTGGCCACCCGCGAGGTCACGGCCGGGGACCTGGTGGTGACGACCACGGCCCGGGAGTTCGACCTGCTCGCCTTCCTCGCCGCGTCGCCCCGCCAGGTCTTCACCCGCCACCAGCTCCTCGCCAACGTGTGGGACTCGTCGGAGGAGTGGCAGGACCCGGACACGGTCACCGAGCACGTTCGGCGCATCCGCCGCCGGATCGAGCCCGACCCGGACCATCCCCGCTGGATCAAGACCGTCCGAGGCGTGGGTTACCGCTTCGACCCGTGACGGGCCCGGGAGGGCTCGCTTCTGATCGATTGGGTGAGGGGCCGCCCGTCGTGCTGGTCCACGGCGTCGGGGTCGGGCCGTGGTCCTACGCCGCCGTGGCCGTGGACCTGGCCGCCGACCACCAGGTGGTGGTCGCCCACCGGCGGGGCTACGGGGGCAGCGCGGGGCTGACCCCCGCCGCCTCGCTCGACGAGCAGGTGGCGGACCTGGTCGAGCTGGCCGGCGGCCGAGCCTCCTTCGTCGGCGTGTCCGGCGGGGCGACGGTCGTTCTCGCCCTTGCCCTCACCGCCCCCGAGCTGGTGGCGGCCGCGGTCGTGCACGAGCCGGTCATCGGAGCCCTGGCCCCCGATCTGCACGCCGAGCTGCGGGCGGCCGCGGCGCGGCTCGGGGCGCAGTCGGGGGCACGAGCCAGCGTGGCCTTCGTGCAGGGCCTGGTCGGCGAGGAGACGTGGGCCAAGCTGGACGCCGATCAGCGCGCCGACGTCGCCCGGCGAGGCAATGTCGTCCGGGCCGAGGTTCCCCAGTTCCTGGCCTTCTCGCCCACGTCGGCCCAGCTCCGCTCGATCGCCGCTGTCGCCCTCGTTAGCAGCGTCGGTGCCCGGAGCCGGAGCAGCCGCCACCTCGCTGCAGCCGCCGTCTCCGCCTGTACCCGCACGTCACCGATCGTCCTCCCCGATGTCGGCCACCTCGCGCAGCTCGACCACCCCGCCGCGCTGGCCACCGCGGTGAGGGGCGCCGAGACCCTCGCCCTCCAGCGCCGCCCCCACGGCGACCACCAAGTCCTCGCGCCCGGGTGGGGCGACCACCTGGAGCCCCACGGGTAGGCCGCGCGACCATCCACAAGGTACCGACAGCGCGGGAAAACCAGTGAAGCTCCACGGAATGGCGTTGCGAGAAAGGAGCAGTAGGTAGCGGGCGAAGTCCTCGACCAGTGGGGCGACGATGGGAACGGTCGGCATGACCACCACGTCGTGGTCGGCGAAGGCGGCGAGCAGATCCTCGGCCAGCTGGGCCCGTAGCCGCTGGGCGTCGAGGTACTCGACCGCCGACACTTCCGCGGCGGCGTCGAGCTGGTCGGCCACCTCGTCCCAGCAACGCGACAGGGTGGTGCCCCGGCTGCGGTGGAAGGCGGCCGCTTCGCACCGGCTGACTACCAGGCCGGCGGCGTTGGCCACGTCCAGATCCTCGGCGTTCGGTCGATCCAGGTCGCCGACGACGCATCCCAGTTGTCGGAGAGCGGCCAGCGCCCGGCCGAAGGCGGCCAGCACGCCGGGCTCGGCGCCGTCCAATGCCGCGCCCGGAACGCCCACGCGCCGACCAGCGACCGCCGCCCCGGCCCAGGGGGCCACGGGGTCGAACGCCGGGCGCAGGGCGTCGAGCAGCAGGGCGGCATCGCCGACGGTCGCCGCCATCGGGGCGACGTGGTCCATCGTCCACGACAACGGCACGACACCCCGGGTGGGCACCGTGCCATAGGTCGGCTTGAGCCCCACCACGCCGGAGAGGGCCGCGGGCACCCGGATCGACGCCCGGGTGTCGGTCCCGAGGGAGCCCAGCCCCATGCCGGTGCTCACCGCAATGGCCGAGCCCCCGCTGGATCCTCCGGGGATGCGGGAGGGGTCGTGGGGGTTCCGGCTCTGCGGCGTGGTGACGCCGAGGGCGAACTCGTGGGTCGTGACCTTGGCGAGGATGACCGCGCCGGCGGCCCGCAGCCGGGCGACCGGCTCGGCGTCCGCGGTGGGAACGTCGTGGTAGGCCACCGACCCGGCGCGGGTGGGCGCCCCGGCCACGTCGATCACGTCCTTCACGGTCACGGGAATCCCGTGCAACGGGCCGCGCCACCGCCCGGCGGCCGCCTCGGCGTCGAGCCCCGCGGCTTCGGCTCGGGCAGCGTCGGCCAGGAGGTGGGCGACGGCGTTGAGCTCGCCGTCGTACTTGTCGACGGCCAGCAGGGCCTCGTCCAGCAACCCTCCGCTCGTGACCTCGCCGGCCCGCAGGGCGGCCGCCGCCAGCGCCATCGGCCCGAGCGGCACCCGGGCCCGAGCCCGAACGCCATCCGGTGCTCTGCGGGCCGTCGACCAGGGCGGCGGGGCGAAGTCGGTGGCCGGGCGACGGTCCGCAGGCTCGGGCCGGTGGGCGGCGAGGATGGCCAGGGCGTCGGCCATGGCCTGGCGCCCGATGCTCCCCGAGGGCTTCAAGCGCTTCCCAGCGCGTCGAGCAGGGCGCCGGAGGGGGCGACGGCCCCGAACACGCCGCCCTGCATCTTGACCATGTGCAGGGCGGACAGGTAGTTCCCGTAGTCCGTCGCTCCGGTGCAGTCCTCCAGGAGAAGGCACTCGTAGCCCATGTCGTTCGCCTCCCGCATCGTGGTGTGGACGCACACGTCGGTCGTGATGCCCGTGAAGATCAGGTGGGAGACGCCGGCGACCCGCAACAACAGGTCCAGGTTGGTGGCGTAGAACGCCCCCTTGCCCGGCTTGTCGACGACGAGCTCGCCCTCGACCGGGGCGACCTCGGGCACGATCTCCCAGCCCGGCTCCCCCTTCACCAGGATGCGCCCGCACGGCCCCGAGTCGCCGATCCCGGCGCCGATCCGCCTGGACCGCCACAGCTTGTTGGGCGGGCAGTCCGACAGGTCGGGCAGGTGGCCCTCCCGGGTGTGAACGACCGTCATGCCCACGGCCCGGGCCGCGGCCAGGACGGTGGCCGTCGGCTCCAGGCCGGCCCGGGTCAGCTTGAGGTCGTAGCCCATGGTGTCGACGTAGCCCCCCGGCCCGCAGAAGTCGACCTGCCAGTCGATGCAGACCAGGGCCGTCTTGGATGGGTCGACCGGCCCGTCGTACGGCCACGCGTACGGCTCCGCCTTCACCTGCTTCATGCACACCCCTTGTCTCTGGCGACCGGCACCCGGGTCCTGGGGACCACGCCCCGGCGGTTGTCGTTACTCATGCGAGCAGGAGCTCAAGGAGGTCGGACGTCGTGCCGACGGCGCCGAAGATCCCGCCCGACATGGTGATGCTGGACAGGGCCCGCTCCCCCGCCGCCCGGTCGTGCGGGGCGGCGGCGTCGGCCAGGGCCAGGCACTCGTACCCCCGGTCGTTGGCTGCACCCATCGTCGAGTAGAGGGCGGTCTCGAGGCCCAGGCCGCCGATGGCCAGGTGGTCCAGCCCCTCGCGCCGCAGGCGGAGGTCGAGCGGACCGCCGGCGAACCCGCTCATGCCCGTGCACCGGACCGCGACGTCGCCGGCTTCCCCGTCGAACACCGGCGGACCGGCGCCGTCACGGTGCACGACGACCACGCCGCCCCCGGCGTCGCGGACCACCTTGGCCGCCCGCTCGACGGCTTCCAGCGCCCCGACCGGGTCGACGGTGCGCTCCGCCCACCACCCCTGGGCCCCGACGACGACCAACGCCAGCCGCCGCGGGTCGAGGTCGCCGTCGTAGGGCCAGGGGTACGGAGAGGTGCCCATGCCCGCTAGCTCGGCAACTTGCCGACGATCCCGTTCACGAAGACCTTGAGGTTCTCGATCGCCGCGTAGTCGGGGACCATCCCGTCGGCGAAGATCACCTTGCCGTCCTGGTCCATGACCGGGCCCTTGAACGGCGAGCCGTCCTTGGCTCCGATCCTGGCCTTGGCCGCGTCGATGGCCGCCTTGGTGTCGGCCGACACCGACGGGCCGAAGGGCGACTGCACGAACGGGTTGTCACCGGTCTTCAGGCCGACCCGGTAGTTGGCGTTGAACTTGCTGCCGATAAAGGTCCCGGCCAGGGCGGTCTTGACGATGTCGGTGTACAGCGGGCCCCAGTTCCACTCCGAGCCGGTGAGCCAGCCCTTGGGCGCCAGCGACTCGGCGTCGGCGTGGTAGCCGACGGTGAACGCCCCCTTGGCCTCGGCCGTCTTGATCACGGTGGCCGTGCAGTCCTGGTGCTGGGTGATCACATCCACGCCCTGGGACAGCAGGCTGTTGGTGGCCTCGGCCTGCTTGCCGGGGTCACACCAGTTCGACGTGTTCACCACGTAGGTCTTGGCCTGCGGGTTGACCGATTGGGCCCCCAGCTGGAACGCGTCGATGTTGTCGATGCTCTGGCTGATCGGGAAGGCGTAGACGTAGCCCAGCTTGTTGGTCTTGGTCGCCTTGCCGGCGGCGATGCCGGCCAGGTACACGGGCTCGTACACCGTCCCGAAGTAGGTCCCGAAGTTGGCCGGGATGGTCCCGGTGGCGATGTTGCCCTGCTGGACCACGACCACGTCCGGGTGCGCCGCCGCCACCTTGAGCGCCGGGTCCAGGTGGCCGTAGCTGGTGGCGAAGATGATCTTGGCCCCGTTGCTGATCATGCTTTCCATGACCCGAGTGGCGTTGTCGTCCTCGGGGACGTTCTCCGCCGTGAGCACCTTCAGGTTCGGGTAGGCCTTGGCCACCGCCTGGCTGCCCTCGTAAGCGGCCTGGTTGTACCCGTAGTCGTCCTTCGGTCCCACGAAGATGAACCCGACGGCCTTGCCGCCCGTCCCCGGCGCCGCCGTGGTCGACCCTCCGCTACTGGCGGTCTTCGTGGTGGTGTTACTGCTGCACGCCGCCGCGGCCAGCCCCATCACCACGGCCAAGGCCGCGCCCCTCCTCCAACCCTTCCCCATCGTTCTCCCCTTGTCTGTGTTTACGGTGCGCTTCGATCTGTTCTCTGTGAGTTGAGGTACCGTGGCGGTACTTCAACTCACAGAGAGCTCCCGGTCGGCTGCTGCTCAGGTGGCCATTTCGAAGACTTTCTTCAGGCCTTCGGGGGCGGCGTGGGCCCGGCGGCGGCCGAGGACGACGAGTACGAGGATGGTGACCACGTACGGGATGGCGTCCAGGGCGAACTGGTTGAGGCCGAAGCCGCGGGCCTGGAGGGCGGGCGACAGGGCCAGCGCGGCACCGAAGAGGTAGGCCCCGCCGACGGCCCGCAGCGGGTGCCAGGCGGCGAAAATGACCAGGGCGACGGCGATGAAGCCACGTCCCTGGGTCATGTTCTCGAACCAGGAGTTGGCGTAGGCGGTCGACAGCTGGGCGCCGCCGATCCCGGCCAGCGCGCCGCCGCCGATCACGGCCAGGTAGCGGACCCGAAGGGGCGAGTGCCCGTAGGCGGCCAGGACCTCTTGTCGCTCCCCGGCGGCCCGCAGGATCAGGCCGGGGCGGCTCCGGTACAGCAGCCACCACACCGCCGGCCCGGCCAGGTAGGACAGGTAGGTGAGCGGGTCGTGTTTGAAGAAGATGTCGCCCAGGGCGGGGATCGAGGACAGCCCGGGGATGGCAACCGGCTTGAAGGCGTGGATCGAGCGACCCACGTAGGCGGCCCCGAACAGCGACGTGAGCCCCAGGCCGAGGAAGAGCACGACCAGGCCGGTCGCCAGCTGGTTGGCCCCCCGGGACAGGACGAGGACGGCATGGACCCCGGCGAGCAGGGCCCCCGCCGCGGCGCCCGCCAGCACGCCGATCCAGGGGTTGCCGGTCTGGGCCGTCACCCCGTAGCCGGCCAGGGCGCCGACCAGCATGCAGCCCTCCGTGCCGAGGTTGATCACACCGGCCCGCTCGGAGACCGTCTCGCCCAGGGCGGCGTAAAGGATGGACGTCCCGCCCCGGACCGCGCCGACCGCGACTTCGACCGGAAGGATCATGCCGCCACCCCCGCCACCGCTACCGGCGCCACCGCCGCCACCGGCGGCTTTCGGCGGAACTGGCCCCGGCCCATGACGGCGACGAGGACCAGGCCCATGAGGACGTTGACCGCCGCCGCCGGCAGCCCGGAGTCGACCTGCAGGCTGTCGCCCCCGATGGCGATCAGGGCCAGCAACACGGCAGCCCCGGCCACCTTGAGCGGGTCGTGGCGGGCCAGCCAGGCGGCCAGGAAGGCGATGTAGCCGAAGTTGAGCGTCATGCCTGGCCGGAGCTTGAACTCCGCCCCGGCGAAGTGGACCATGCCACCGAGCCCGGCCAGGGCACCCCCGACGACCATGGCCGAGAGGAGCAAGCCCGGCACCGGCAACCCGGCGCGGCGGGCTGCTTCGGCGTTGCCGCCGACCACTCGGAGGCGGAAGCCCCACGACGTCCACCGCAGCAGGGCGAAGATCACCACCGTCGCCACCACCGCGATCAGGAAGCCGTCGTGGACCTTGCTCGTCCCGATGAGCGGGAGCCGGGCGCCTTCGGCGAGGGACCGGGTGGCCGGTTGCCCGGAGCCGTGCTTGTCCTTCCACGGCTGGTAGATCAGGTACAGGAGCAGGTCGATGGCCACGTAGTTGAGGAGCAGGGTGGTGATGGCCTCGTTGATGCGCACGGTCAGGCGCAGGACGGCGGCGATCCCGGCCCAAATCCCTCCCGCTACTGCCGCGGCCAGGGCCATGACGAGGATCATCACCGCGCCGGGCAGCTTGCCGTCGAGGGCCAACGCCGTGCCGGCGGCGGCGACGGCGCCGATGATGATCTGGCCCTCGCCGCCCACGTTGACCAGCCCGGCCCGGGCGGGGACGGCGACGGCCAGGCCGGCCAGGATCAGCGGCGCGGCCTTGACCAGCACCTGGCCGACGGAGGTGCCGTTCGTCACCGTCGAGCGCCACATGGCGCTGTAGACCTCGATCGGGTTGGCGCCCTTGGTCAGGATGAAGGCGCCGAACAGGACGAGGGCGGCGGCGTAGGCCAGGGCCAGCCGCGCCGCGCCGCGGGCCAAACGGGCCGAGTCCGGGCACGTCATGCCGCGCCCTGGAGCATGAGCTCGCCGATGGCGTATCGGTCGGCCTCGCCGGGGCGGACGATGCCCGCCACCCGGCCGGCGTGGAGGACGAGGATGCGGTCCGACAGCTCGAGCAGTTCGTCGACGTCCTCGGAGATCACGAGCACGCCGGCACCCGCCGCCCGCCGCTCGAGGAGCAGCTCCTGCGTGCGCCGGGTGGTCGCCACGTCCAGCCCGCGGCTCGGGTAGGCGGCGACGACCAGCTTCGAACCGTGGCCGAACGCCCGGGTGAGGATGACGCGCTGGATGTTCCCGCCCGACAGCTCGGCCACCGTCCGCCCGGGTGCGGCCATGCGGAGACCGGTCGCCCCGTCGAGCTCCTCGAGCCGGCCGCGAACCTTGGCCCAGTCGATCCCCAGGCCCTTGCGCACGCTCTTGAGGTCGGCCAGGGCCATGTGCTCGGCGACCGAGAGCCCTGGCACGACCGCGTCGGCGACGGGATCCTCGGGGATCCCCACGCCGCCGGCGTCGATCGCGGCCCGGGGCCCGCCCCCGGCCAGATCGGTTCCCGCCACCAGGACCCGCCCCGCGGCCAGAGCCCGCAACCCCAAGGCGACCTCGTACAGCTCCCGCTGCCCGTTCCCCGAGACCCCCGCCACCCCGACCAGCTCGCCGGCGGCGACGATCAGGTTCACGTCCTCCAGGGCCAGGTGCCCGCCGTCTCCCTTGGCCGAGACGCCATGCAGCTCCAGCGCCGGACCGGCGGCCGGCCCGGGCGACGGCCGCTCGGCCGGCAGGGCGGGCACGCTGCGCCCCACCATCGCTTCGATCAGCGACCGGTCGTCGTGGGCGGCGGGGTCCGCGGAGACGAGCACCATCTTCCCGCCCCGCAGGACGCTGACCCGATCGGCGATGGCGCGGGCTTCGTGCAGCTTGTGGGTGATGATGACGACGGACAGCCCGCGGGCGCGGAGCTGGCGGAGGCCGGCGAACAGGGCGTCGACCTCCTGGGGGGCGAGCACGCTGGTCGGTTCGTCGAGGATGACCAGCTTGGCCCCGGCCATCAGCACCTTGAGGATCTCGACCCGCTGGCGCTCGCCGATGGCGAGGTGGCGGACCACGGCGTCCGGGTCGCAGGCCAGTCCGAAGTGCGCCGCCGCCTCCTCGATCCGGCGGCGGAGCCCGGCCCGGTCCAGGCGGACGCCCTTCAGGGGCAGGGCCAGGGCCACGTTCTCGGCCACCGTGAGCGCCGGGACCAGGCGCAGGTCCTGGAACACCATGCCGATGCCGAGCTTGCGGGCCGCCGCCGGCGAGTCGATCTGCACCCGCTCGCCCCCGAAGTGCAGCTCGCCGGAGTCGGCCCGGTTGACCCCGTAGATCAGCTTCATGAGCGTGCTCTTGCCGGCGCCGTTCTCACCGAGCAGGGCGTGCACCTCCCCGGCCCGGACCTCGAAGTTCACCGAGTCGTTGGCCACCACCTCGCCGAACCGGATGGTGAGGTCGCGCACGGCCAGGAGGGGCTCGCCCTCCAGGACCTCGGCGACGACCGGATCCGAAACCAGCGTCATCTGCCGGCCCTGCCGTTCATGCCCGCATCGCCCCTTTTCCGCTGGCCATGCGGGCGAGGGCACGGGTGGCCCGCTCCTCGACCACGGCCATCGACTCCCCGAGGTGGGCCCCGAACCGGGCCACCGCCAGCGTCAGATCCCCGACCAGGACGGCCTCGACGATCTCCAGGTGCTGCGAGATCGTGCGGAGGACCCGCTCCTCGGTCAGGAAGTCGTGCATGCGCACCATCCGGATGCGCTCGTTCACCATCCGCAGCAGCTCGGCCAGCGACGGGTTCCCCGACGCCGCCGCCAGCCGCACGTGGAAGGCCTCGTCGAGGAACACGAAGCCCGGATCGGGCGCCGGAACCGCGTCGCCCAGGGCCCGCCACTCGTCCCGGAGCGGCTCGAGGACGGCCGGGTCGTGGGCCGTCGCCCTCCCGCCTTGCGCCGGGCGCCGCAAGCCCTGGAGCTCGAGGACCAGTCGAACCTCGTAGAGGTCGTGGACCATCGAGACGTCCGCCGCCGCCGGGCACCAACCTCCCTCCGGGGCCCGCTCGACCAGGCCCTCGGCGGCGAGGCGCATGAGCGCCTCGCGAACCGGGGTGCGGGACACGCCGAGCTGGGCGGCCAGGCGCTCCTCGGCCAGCCGCCGGTTGAGCGGGTAGTCGCCCACCAGCAACGAGGTCTTCAGCCGGTCGTAGGCGTGCTCCCGCCGGAGGCCCTCGGGCCGGGCTGTATGCAGGCCTGTATCCACTGCCTCGGACAGTACGGACGGCGCGTTGCCCCCCGGTTCCCCGGGCTTTACGGGTCGGCGTCCGCTGCCTGACAGCCTCGTGAACCTCGGGTGTTACCTCCCGCTGGTCACGTCGGGGAGGCTGAACCGGAACCGGCTCCCCACCGGCAGGTTGGGCTCGACCCAGATGGCGCCGCCGCGTCGCTCGACGATGCGCTTGCAGATCGACAGGCCGATCCCGGTCCCCTTGTAGCGCTCCCGCGAGTGCAGGCGCTCGAACATGGCGAATATGCGGTCGGACGACGCCACGTCGACGCCGATCCCCTCGTCGGCCACGGTCACCAGCCAGCCCGTGTCAGTGCGTTCCGCCGAGACCCGCACGTGTGGAGGCTGGTTCTCGGGGACGAACTTCAAGGCGTTGGCGAGCAGGTTCTGCACGAGCTGCACGAGCTGGACCGGGTCGCCCTGGACCACCGGCAGCGGGTCGATCTCGACCACTGCTCGCTTCCCGCTCACCTCGGCCTCGAGCTGCGCCACGGCATCGCCCACGACCTCGTGGAGGGCGACGGGAGCCAGCACCGGTTCGGCCGTGTCGACCGCGCAATAGGCCAGCAGGTCCTCGACCAGGTCGTCCATGCGGGCCGCCCCGCCGACGATCCAGCCCAGGAACTCCTGCGCCTGCGGGTCGAGGTCGGGGCCGTAAACCCGCTCCAGCAGGGTCGCGAACCCGGAGATGGCCTGCAGGGGCGACTTGAGCTCGTGGGCGGCCAGGAAGGCGAAGTTGCTCAGCTCGGCGTTGGAGCGGGTGAGCTCGCGCTCCACCCGGCGCTGCTCGGTGATGTCGACCATCTGGGCCACGAGACCCCTGCCGGATCCCGCCCGCCCGGCGCTGATGACGACCCACGACGAACCCCCGTCGGGCCGCAGGAGCCGGACCTCGGCGGAAGCCGGCAACGAACGGAGGGCGGCGGCCAGCGTGTCGCGGTCGCCGGGGTGGACGAGGTCGCACAGGGTGAGGGCGGCGAGCTCGTGCCGGTCGAGGCCGACCAGGCGGCGCAGGCTGGCGCTGGCATCGAGCAGGCGACCCGCGCCGTCCGCAACGGCCGTCGGCAGCGGGGCGTGCTCGAACGCGGAGCGGAGATCCTCGTCGGTGCCGCCCTGGACCGGCGCCTTCGCCGGCTTCGACCACCAGGCTTGCAGCAGGCGGTCGACCAACTCATCCGGGCGCAACTGCTTGTCGAGGAAGGCGACGGCGCCCGCCTCGACGGCGCGCGGCCCCTCTTGGTCCGGGGCGAACCCCGACAACACCACGATTCGAGCGCCGGGCGCTCCCCGCCGTATCCGGGGGATGGCCTCCAAGCCGGCCAGGACCGGCATGGACATGTCCAGCAGGACCATGTCGGGCTGCAGGGCCTCGGCCATGGTCACCGCTTGGCCCCCGTCCGCGGCCTCACCGACCACCTCGAACGACGGCGACGATTCCAGCGTACGCCGCAGAAGCAGCCGCACGGTCGACGCGTCGTCGGCGAGGAGGACGCGGATCGGGCGGACGCTGGTCATGGTCATGTGCCCGGCAGGTGATCCGCCGCTCCCGACTCGCACACTCACGCGCCTCCCCCTAGTCGTCTCCTATCGAGTATCGGCCAGCAGAGCGCAGCGCTTGAGCAAACCGGGCCGAAAGGATACGGACATGCTGGTGGTGGTAGGAACTTGGGAATGCGACGACTCCCCCTGCTCGTCCCTGTCCTTCTGGCCGGCGTGCTGGGGGTGGTGGTCTCGGCCGTTCCGGCGTCCGCGGCCGCCCCCGCCCCCGCCCCGGCGGAGCGCTGGGCCCTGCTGGTCGGCCTCGACCACTTCCAGGGCGCCACCCGGCCCAACCTCGGCGCGGTGAACGACGTGGCCACGTTCCGCCAGGCCCTGCTCAAGGCGGGCTGGGCCGACGACCACATCAAGGTGCTCACCGACGGGGCGGCCAACGCCGCCGACATCCGCAGCGGGATGCAGTGGCTGGTCGACCACAGCAGCCCGACCTCGCTTTCGGTCTTCCACTACTCGGGGCACGTCAAGCAGGTCGGGTCGACCGAGTACCTGTGGCCCCACGACAACAGCTTCATCCCCGACACAGAGTTCGCCGGCAAGATGCGGCAGCTGAAGGGCCAAGCCTGGATCGACGTCTCGGGCTGCGAGGCCGCCGGCTTCGACGAGGGCATCTCGTCGCCGACCAGGCTGTTCACCGGTTCGTCGCAGGCGAACGAGAAGTCCTACGAGGTGCCCGAGCTGAGCCACTCCGTTTTCACCTTCCTGATGGCCCAGAAGGCCATGCTGGACGGGGAGGGCGACGCCAACCGTGACGGGCGGGTCTCGGTCCAGGAGGCCTTCGCGTTCGCGTCGCCTCGCGCGCCGCAGATCACCGCCGGCCAGTCCCAGGGGGCCCAGCACCCGGTGATCGCCGGCGGCGACGGCTCGCCGTTCTTCATCGACGGTCGGGGGCCGGCGACACCGCCTGCTGCGCCGGCCAAGGCCAAGACCTGCTTCTTGTTCTGGTGCTCCTGACGAGCTGACCTAGCCGGTCAGCTGGCAACCACGCCGGGGCCGCCGCCCCGGACCATGTCCTGGAGCTCGGCCGAGGTGAGGGTCTCCTTGAGCACCAGCGTCTCGGCGATGGTGCGCAGGTCGTTGGCGTTGTCGCCCAGGATGGTGCGAGCCGCCTGCTCGGCCTTCTGCAGCAGTTCCCGGACCTCCTTGGCCCCCTCGCCGTCGTCGTTGCCGCGGTTGCCGTCGTCCTTGCGACCGGCCAGCTCGAACCGGCCGGTCATGGCCAGGCGCTCCACCATGCGGCGGGCCAGGGCGGCGGCATGCTCGAGGTCGTCCTCCGAGCGGGTGCTGGGCTGGCCGAAGACCTGCATCTCGGCCGCCCGCCCGCCCAGGAGCACGATGAGCTGCGCCATCAGCTCGCGCTTGGTCAGCACCTCGCGGTCATCGGTGGTCGACCACGGCGACCGGCCGAACGCCTCGCCCCGGTTCACGATGGACACCCGCGCCGGGGGCTGAACGCCGCGGAGCAGCACCGAGAGCAGGGCGTGCCCGGCCTCGTGCACGCCGACCAGCTCCTTCTCGTCGTCGGACATCAGGCGGGCGCTGCGGGTACCGGCGAGCACCCGGGAAACGCCCTCGTCGACGTCCTCGGGGGCGACCCGGTCACGGTGGCGGCGAGCGGCCAGCAGGCAGGCCTCGTTCACGATGTTGGCCAGCTCGGCCGCGGTCAGCCCGGCGGTGTGGCCGGCGACCTCGCCCCAGTCGACCCGCCGGGAGATGGGCCGGCGCTCGGCGTGCAGGCGGAGGATCTTCTCCCGGCCGCCGCGGTCGGGGCGGTCGACCTGGATGCGGCGGTCGAAGCGGCCGGGGCGGAGCAGGGCACCGTCGATCAGCTCGGGCCGGTTCGTGGCGCCGATGATCATCACGCCGGAGCTGCCCATGAAGCCGTCCAGCTCGACGAGGAGCTGGTTCAGGGTGTGGTCGAACTCCCGCTCGCCGGTGGTGTCCGAGCTGCGGTGGCGGCCGATGGCGTCCAGCTCGTCGATGAACAGGATGCACGGGGCCGAACGCTTGGCTTCGTCGAACAGCTGGCGGACGCGGGCCGCGCCCAGGCCGACGAACTTCTCCACGAAGCTGGTGGCCGACACGAAGAAGAACGGCACGCCGGTCTCGCCGGCCAGGGCCCGGGCCAGCAGGGTCTTCCCGCAACCGGGCAGGCCGTAGAGCAGGACGCCCTTGGGCAGGTGGGCGCCGAGCCGCTCGAAGCGGTGGGGGTCGCGCAGGTAGTCGACCACCTCGCGCAGCTCGGAGATGGCTTCGTCGAGCCCGGCGACGTCGGCGAAGGTGACCGCTTCCATGCGGGCCTTGGGGTCGTTGCGGTCGACCTGCTCCATCTTGAAGGGCGACTCGCCGCCTCCCGCGGCGGCCACGGCGCGGCCTCCGCGCTCGGTGCCACGTCGGCGGGGGGAGAACCGGCCTCCCGGTCGTGTCATGCGGAGAGTCACGATAGCCGTCCCAATGATCAGAATTGCGAACCCGATGACTTCCGGCCGGGTCAGAATGGACAGGCGCACTGTGTCTCCACGGGTGTTGCCTCCACGAACTGCTCACCGGACGGATGCACGGCAAGCGCCCTCCAGGATCGCAGAGTGCGTTGGGCGTCGCCACTAGGTCTTTCGGCCTACTCGCCCGGGACCTGAAGCGCGAATCCGGCGCGAGACTGGTCCCGTGCCCGCCGCGCCCCCTACTCGGTCTGTCGGCCCAGGGGGCCGGGCCGCCGCCCCGCCCTCGGGGATGCTGCAGTTCATCCGCTACGCCTTCATGCCGAACAACCTCGGCTACTGCGGGGGGAACGAGAACGAGGTTCTGTTCGAGCACGCGGTCGAGGATCGCCCCGACCCCCGGCTGGCCCCCATGCTGGTCAAGTTCACCGGCGCCGTCCCCTACCTGCGGACCATCGCGGCGGCGAACGGCATCCGCGACCCATTCGACGCCCGAGTGGTGGAGGCGTACTGGCTGGGCAACGACCTCCTGGACCGGGTCGAGGCCGCCGACCTGTACCGGTCCCTGGAGGAGCGGTTCGGCAAGCACCTGCCGGCCAGCGTCCGGGCCCAGGTCCTGCGCAAGCCCCCGGCGGGGGCCAAGCCGTACCACCTCTTCCACGTGCTGGACGTCTACCGCCACCTGGAGTCGGATTCGGTCGGCATGGCCGCCATGGAGAGCTGCCGGATCAGCTGGGGCCAGGTCCGGGAGGTCGACGGGGCCAGCGTGACCGTCGACCGCCAGCCCCTGGTCCTGGTCGAGGGCAAGCTCACGCTCGCCGAGGCTCGAGCCGAGCGGGTGCTGCGGGCCTTCGAGGGCCGGGGCTTCGCCGACGACCTGTCGGCGGGCGACTGGGTCTCGATCCACTGGGGCTGGGTCTGCGAGCGCCTCGACCCCCGCCGGCTGGCCAACCTACAGACGGCCAGCGCCGCCCACCTCCGACTGGCGAACCAGACGATCTAAGCCATCCGTTTTGGCTGCACTTACCCGCGTATAGGCGGGCAAGTGCAGCCAAAACGATCTAGAAGGCGCTCTGGTCGATCGGGGCCGAGCCCTGGGGGCGGGGTGGGGTGACCTGGACCACGGCCACCCGGGTGCCCACGGGGACCATGGAGAACAGCTCGGCCTCGCTCTCCTCGGTCATGCGGATGCAGCCGTGCGACTCGCTGTAGCCGATGGAGGCCCGGTTGGCGGTGGCGTGGATGAGGATGGCCGGGGCGTCGAGGCGGAGGGCCTTGGTTCCGAGCGGGTTGTTCGGGCCGGGGCCGATGACCTTGGGCAACCCCTTGGCCCACGCGCTGCCGGGGTTGTACCAGGAGGGGTTGAGGATCTTGTCGGTGATGTGCCAGACGCCGGTCGGGGTGAGGTAGCCGGCCGCGCCGGTGGCCACCGGCCAGGACTTGGTGATCTGGCCGTTCTCGTACAGGTACAGCTTGTTCTCGCCGGCCCGCACCAGGATGACCTTCGACAGCGTCGGGTCGGCGGCGGCCTTGACCGGCTTCGTCAGCAAGCGGGCGCTGCTGTCGCCGACGGCCACGGCGTCGACCACCGCCTTCTTGGACGCCTCGACGTCGATCTCTTTGCCGACCCGGTCGGGGACGATCTTGACCCAGCCCGTGGACACGTCGATGTCGCCGTCCTTGGGGGCGGTGGCGACGGCCTTTCCGGCCTGGGCCACGACGTCGTCGAGCGTGCCCGGGCCCCAGATTGGCTTGAGGTCG
>DATJHJ010000030.1:0-98857 GCA_035494015.1 Acidimicrobiales bacterium | reverse complement strand
TGCCGTCCGCGTCGCCGTGGACGAGCAGCAGCGGGGTACGGATCCGATTGAAGAACACCCCGCTGCCGAAGGGCGCTTCCCGGCCCGCCAGCACGACAGCCGCCTTCAGCCGCTCGTCGTGGCAGCAGGTGTTCTCGGTGAGCGCCAGGGTGGCCATGGCGCCCAGCGAGTGGCCGGCGGCACCGATCCGGTTGGGGTCGATGACTTCGTGCAGTGGCGTCGCCCCGCCGAGCAGGTTGGTGACGACGAAGCTGATGTCGGCCGGCTGGTTGGCGAGGTCCTCGATGCTCGACGAGTCGCCGGGGCGTCCGTCGGGGCGACTGGCCGCCACCGGGAACTCGGGCGCCGCGACGACGTAGCCGGCGGCCGCCCACGAGCGGAGCATCGGGAAGTACTCGGTCCCCAGCCCGCCCGAGCCGTGGGCGAACACCACCAGCGGGTACGGGCCGCCGGCCGTGTCGGGCGCCCCGCCGTCCGCCGTCGCCGGGAACAGGACTGTGGTCCGCAGGGTGCGGGAAGGGGCGGCGGCGACGGTTCCGTGGGCGTCGATGGCGCGGGTCGTGTCGACGAAGGTCTCGATCCAGGTGCCGACCGGATGCACGGGGGCCGTGGTCGCCGCCATGGGGGGAAGCGCGGACGACGAGCGGTGCCCCCCGCACGCCGGCACGAGCGCGGCAACCAGGACCAGGACCAGGCCGCCCACTCGCCGCACGTGTTCACGCTACCGGCCAGCGTCGGGTGGGGTAGCTCGTGTTCATTTGTCGGAGAGGGGAGCTCGCCGTCGACTTGGCGTGCCGGTGCACGCTGCCGCGGCTTGGCCGCGGCCGGGGTGGCCGACGGGGCCACTGGGTGGATTGGGCGGCCAGTGGCCTGACCGTGCTCGACCTCCTCGACCGGCTGTGCACCCACCACCACCACCTCAAGAGCCTGGACTGCTGGGCACTGGTCCCCGGCCACGGCAAACGGCCTTCGTCGCACCCGAGGATCCCGGCATCCCCGCCACGCCGCCCATGCCCCACCGCGCGCGGCCTGAGCGAGATGGGGGCGCGATCCTTCTGTCAGCGATCGAGGAGGCTTGCCGCGATGAAAGCGTGGGTGGTCCGGCGACCAGGCGCCATCGATGGCGGCCCCCTCGCCTTGATCGATCGGAAGGAGCCGATGCCGGGACCGAAGGAGGTTCGGGTCCGGGTCAGCACGTGCGGGGTGTGCCGGACCGACCTGCACCTGGCGGAGGGCGACCTCCGACCGAAGCGGCCCGAGGTCGTGCCGGGGCACGAGGTGGTCGGGCGGGTCGATGCCGTCGGGCCTGGTGCCGTCCGGTTCGGCATCGGGGACAGGGTGGGGGTGGCGTGGCTTCGCCACACGTGTGGCCGCTGCCGATACTGCCTCCGGCGGGCCGAGAACCTGTGCGTCGGCCCTCGCTTCACCGGCTGGGACGACGACGGGGGCTACGCCGAGTACGCGGTGGTGGACGAGGACTACGCCTACGCCCTGCCGGACGCCTTCGACGACGTGCACGCCGCCCCGCTGCTGTGCGCCGGGATCATCGGGTACCGGGCGCTGCGGAGGTCGGCCCTTCCTCCGGGCGGGCGGCTCGGCATCTACGGGTTCGGGGCCTCGGCCCACCTGGCCGCCCAGGTCGCCCTTCACGAGGGAGCGACCGTCCATGTGCTGACCCGCTCGGCGGAGGCGCAGCGGCAGGCGCTCGCGCTCGGGGCGGCATCGGCCGGGGCGGCCGGCGATGCCCCACCTGAGCCGCTCGACGCGGCCATCCTGTTCGCGCCCGTCGGGGACCTCGTGCCGGTGGCGCTGGCCGCCCTCGAGGCCGGGGGCACCCTGGCGGTGGCGGGCATCCATCTCACCGACGTTCCGCCCTTGAACTACGAGCGGCACCTGTTCCGGGAGCGGACGTTGACCTCGGTGACGGCCAACACCCGGCAGGACGGCGAGGAGTTCCTGGCCGTGGCCGCGGCCATCCCGCTGCAGGTCCGTGTGGTGCCCTTCCCGCTGGCCGAGGCCGACCGCGCCCTGCGGGACCTGGCCCACGATCGGATCACGGGGGCGGCCGTCCTGGTCACCGATGCTGGCCCGGCCGGCCCGGCGCGCCGCGAGAGGGTCTAGGGGTGCGAGGAGCCCACCAGGTCGAGCTCGGACACCCCCAGGCGCTTGACCGAGGACAGCACGCCGGGGCTGTCGCCGAGGAATGTGCCGTACGTCGGTGCCACATCGGCGTAGTCGCGGCCGACGGCGATGCTGAGGTAGCTGGCGCCCACTTCCCGACCGTGGGTCGGATCGAAGGGGACGGCCACCGCGTGGTCGCCGTCGCCCACCACCACCTCGACCCACGCATGGCTGCCCCCTTCGCCCAGGAGGTGCCCCGACACGTACCGGGCCGGGAGGGCGGCGAGCCGGCAGAGGGCGAGCATGATGTGGGCGTAGTCCTGGCAGACGCCCTGGGCCAGGCCGAGGGCCCGGGCCGCCGTCGTGTCCACGTTCGTCACGCCGGGGCGGTAGCGCATGACCTTGAACACCCAGGCGTTGATGCGCCCGGCGAGGGCCAGGCCCCCCGGGCCCTCTCTCGCCAGGCGGTCCGCGGCGCTGCGCAGGGCGAGGTCGGGCCAGGTGAGCGGTGTCGGTTCCAGCAGGCGGGAGTCGAAGAGGGCGGCGGCGGGAAGCCTGGTCATGCCTTCCGACGGGCGGCGCTCGACCTCCGCCTCTACTTCGAACTCGAGCGCCTCCTCGACGCGCTCGGCGAGGAACTCGTACCGAGCGTTGCCGAAGGTGTCGACGCACTGGCGGACGACGACCTCGGCCCCGGTGACGTCCACTCGGGAGGAGAGCACGCGCTGGTCGCCGTGGAAAGTGGGGGGAAGGACCATCAGCCGGTGGTGCAGGCGCAGGGCGGGGCTGCCGTAGTCGTAGCGGATGCGCTGATGAAGCGAGAACCGGACCCGCGCCACGCGGGCCCAGTCCACGCCGGCGTGGTCGACCAGGCGGCCGCCGGGCGCGCTGTCGATGACGATCACGCGGTGTTCGTTCCCACCCCTAGATTCTGTCCGTCCCCGGGGCCGGGGTGGCGTTCCTGGGGGTGACGATCGCGTGAACGGGCGCGGAAATGCCCGCGCCTGCTCAGGCCGAGTCCTCGGACATGAGCCGGATCCAGGCCACCGCCACGCCCAGCTCGGTGTCGTCGGTGCTCTGCGGATCGAGCTCGTTCCACGGGACGGTCACCGGCGTCCTGAGGACCAGGCGGGTGAACAGGCGGGGGGAGGCGTAGTCGGACGGGAGCCGGCCGCGGTAGAGGACACCGTGCTCGTCCGGGGACCGGTCGAGGTCGACGGGAGACCGGTTCACTTCGAGCGTCAGGCCCTCGATGATGGCCGGGCTCATGGCGGTGGCCACCAGGATCTCGACCCGCGCGCCGGGGGCCAGCCGGAACGGGAGGTCGACGGAGGCCTCCCGCTGCGGCCCCGTCCAGCGCACCGATCCCCAGCCGAGAGCCTGGGGCGCCCGCCACCCCGATCCCCGGAAGGCGGGGTCGGCGGCGTCAAGGACGTGGGTGCCCTGGAGGACGATCCTGCCCGCTCCCGACGCCCTGGTGTCCTTGGCGGCCACCAGGTCGTCCTCGCCGGCGGCGCGCAGACGCGTGGCCACCGGCTCGGGTGCGGACGCCATGGCGCCGGTGATAGCGAGGCCGGCCAGGTCGTGGAACCCGAGCGCGGAGGTGACGCACGCGTCGCGGACCAGCGCCCGCCAGCCAGCTGCCGGCTCGGGGTAGACGACGTCACGCTTGACGTAGAACGCGTTGGCCCAGAACAGCTGCCCGCTCCCCGACTCGAAGCGGGCGACGAAGTCGTCGAAGTACTGCGCCTCCGGGGCCCGCCAGTCGAGTGGGGCGCCGCGTTGGGCGTAGTGGGCCAGGTCCCGCAGCCGCCATAGTACGAAGCCGTGCTCACGCAGGAAGCGGTCGATGTCGGCGAACAGCGGCACGTCGACATAGAGCGCGTTGAACTCGACCTCGACCTCGATCGCCCGCACCGTGGTCAGCGCCCGACGCCCACCTTGGAGGATTCCGAGCTCGGAACCCTGGGTGTCCATCTTCAGGACGTCGACCCGCTCGATCCCCTCGCCGGCCAGCCACTCGTCGAGGGTGACGACGGACACTTGGGCGGTACCGGTGACCCGGCCACCGGCCAGCGCGGGATGCCGTTCGACGACCTCGGGGACGCTGGGCAGCAGCGAGCAGCCGCCGGGGTCCTCGGTGACGTGAAGCACGGCGTTCCCCCCCGCCGCGCCCAGGCCCTGGGCGACCACCCGCACCTGGGGAATGGAACGGTACGACTCCCGGAGCCGGGCACATTCGGCCTCGTCGGGATCGAAGCCGATGATGGTGGCATGGCCGCCCAGCCGCTCCCAGGCCTGGGCGAAACCCCATCGGCAACCGGCGTCGACCACCACCAGCGGTTCATCCAGCAGGGAGGCAAGCACCGACGAGCGGGGGCCGGAGGGGTCGCCCTCCACTTAGGCTCCGCCGCTTGTCACGGCCGGTACCGACGAGAGAGGTTTGGCGCATACCCGAGGCGTCCCTCTATCCTGGCGCGGTGAACGTGGAGCACGCGTGCGCATTGGAATAGACTACCGCATACTCGGTGTCGGACGAGAGTTGATGCACCGGGGAATCGGCCGCTATACCCAGCAACAGCTCCGGGCTGTCTTGGAGGTAGATCGGGATAACGAGTACGTCCTCTTATGCAATTCGAATCACGATCAATCGCTGATCGACCCGCTCATCCGACGCTCACCCAACGTATCCGTTTCGAGCTACCCGGTAGGTTTTGCCGAAGGTCCACCGATAGAGGATTCATCGACCATGCTGCGCCGGGTCGAGGAATACCTCAGATGGGTGAGTGGTAGGGGGCTCGATCTTTTTCACGCTACTGCTCCCTTCCACTACGATCGGCCGGTGCTTGTCGACTTCGACATATGCCCGATGGTTGCGAGCTTCTACGACCTCATACCGCTCATCTACCCGGCGCAATACCTGTCGGGCTGGTGGGAGGAGCAGTATCTCCGTACCCTGGCCTTCCTGGGCCGATCAGCCCGGATGATTGCCATATCCGAGTCGGCCAGGACCGATGCCGCCCGATACCTCGGGTTTCCTGTTCACCGCATCGATGTGGCCTGGCCGATCCCCGACGACAGCTTTCGCGTGATGGCCCCCACCGACGTGGCGGCTGCCCTCGCCGACCTGCGGCGGCGGGTGCCGTTGCCCGAAAGCTACGTGCTCACAGTGAGCCACCTGCACCACACCAAGAACCTGACCACGCTGCTGCGGGCGTACTCCCTGCTTCCCGCCCCGCTCCGGGCCGCGCTGCCCCTCGTCGTCTGCTGCCACCTGGATCGCCACGGCATCGCCTTCCTCGAAGAGCGGGCGGGGCGCCTGGGGGTGGCGGGCGACATCGTCCTCACCGATCTGGTGACCGACGAGGAGCTGACCGCCCTGTACAACGGCGCCGCCGTGGTAGTGCATCCTTCCCGCTACGAGGGGTTCGGCCTGCCCGTCGTGGAGGCCATGCGGTGCGGAGCGCCGGTGGTGACCACGACTGCGTCGTCCCTTCCCGAAGCGGCGGGCGATGCCGCGCTGCTGGTCGACCCGGACGACGCCCACGGTTTCGCACTCGCCATCCAGGAGCTCCACGAGGACCGGGAGAAGCGGCAGGCTATGGGCGAACGGGGCTTGCTCCAGGCGGCGCGCTTCGACAAGGCCCAGCTGGCGACGCGCACGCTCGAGTGTTACGGGGCCGCCGTAGCGGGCGAGCCGGCCACCGACCTGCGCCCCAGGATCGCCGTGCTCACGCCCGTTCCGCCCGACACCTCCCCGGTCGCCGACTACAGCCTCCATCTGCTCGGTGCCCTCGGCCGCCGCTACGACGTCGAGGTGTTCGTCGAGGACGGGTGCATGCCCACCGCAGCCGTCCTGGCCCGCCACCGGGTGGCCCACACCACCGCCCTCGATCGCCGGCACGCACTGGCACCGTTCGACGCCTTCCTCTACCAGCTCGCCGGGCCGGCGGTGCCGGCGGGCACGCTCGCGGCCCTCGGCGCCCATCCCGGGATCGCCGTCGTCCACGACGGCCTCGGCGACCTTCGGACCGTCGACCAGGTCGTCCATAGGAGCGTGGCCCAGATCGTCCACCGCGAGGGCGCGGCGGGTGTGTTGCGCGCCGCCTCCCGGCCGGCTGCCGTCCACACCATCCCGGTCGGTGTTGCCGATCCCTTGCGGCATCCTTCCCGCCGAAGGCAGGCGGTCCGGTCCGGGTTCGGTGCGACGAGCACGACGTTCGTCGTCGGCGTCTTTCTCATCGACGGCGCCCCGAGGGGTCTCGAAGAATGGGTCGACGCGGTGACGGCAATGGCGGTGTCACATCCCGACAGCCTCCTGGTCGTCGTCGGTCAGCCACCAGACGAACAGTCCCTGTCGATCGTCGATCAGCATGCTCCGATAGTCATTGTAGGGGGCGGGTCGTCCTCGGACCTGGAGCAATATGTGCTGGCGTGCGATGTGATCCTGCTCCCGCAATCACCCCTGAGTACACGTGCGTTGACACTCCTGATGCAGGCGATGGCCGCCGGTCGCCCGGTGGTCACATCCGAGCTGCCCCATTGGCCTGGCATGCCCGATGACCTGGTCACGCTCATCCCTATGAACCGGTACCGCGCGCCCGCGATTGCCGCCGAGCTCACCCGCCTCGCCTCAGACGTTGCCCTGCGGGAGCGCATCGCGGCCGAGGGCAGATGCTTCTATGAGGTGGCCGGAACGGTCGACGGCATGGCGGACGCGTATGCCGGCGTGCTAAACATGTGCGGTGCCAGTGTTCGCCGCCCTGCCCACGGCGCCGTCGAGCGGCCCAGGGGGGCGCTCGCCGCAGTTTCCGTCGCAACGAGTCGAAATTCCGAGCCCGTCGTGAAGCCTTTCCGATTCAACAAGGTCTGCGAGATCGAGGACTTCTCGAGGCCCGAGTTGCTCGAGATCATCCGTGATGTCTGTGCGTACAAGCTCCCAAATCTGCCGGCCGGGTTTCCCGTGGGTTCTGAGCACCGCAAAGACTGGGAAGTGGCCATGGCAGTGCGCACCCTGCGCCACTTCGGCGCGCTGCACCGTGACGCCACCATTCTGGGCGTCGCCGCCGGCGCTGAGGACACGTCGTTCTTCCTCACCCGGGAGGCCAAGCAGGTCTTCGCCACCGACCGGTACCTCGCCTCCGGCGATTGGGAGCCCACCGCCCCGCTGTCGATGCTGATCCAGCCCCAGGACGTGGCCCCGTACCCGTTCGACGCTGATCGCCTCGTCGTCCAGCACATGGACGGGCGCAGCCTCCGGTATCCCGACGACACCTTCGACGGCATCTACTCGTCCGGGTCGATCGAGCATTTCGGCGACCTCGACGATGTGGCCAGCGCGGCCTACGAGATGGGCAGGGTCCTCAAGCCGGGTGGGGTGCTGACCCTGTCGACCGAGATCCGCCTCGCCGGCCCGCCGGGGGGAATCGGCTGGCCCGGGCTGACCCTGCTGTTCTCGGCCGAGAACCTGCAGCGGTTCATCGTCGAGGCCAGTGGACTGGAGCTGGTCGACGAACTCGACACCGACGTCTCCGACGAAACCCTGTCGGTGCGCCGGGACCTCACGCAGTCCATCCTGCAGCACCTCGCCGCCACCAAGGAGGGCGATCAGCGCACGGAGTACCAGGCCTGGGAGTTCCCCCACATCATCCTCCTGCACGAGGGGTACGTGTTCACCTCGGTCCACCTGGCGCTGCGCAAGCCGGCCGACTACCCCTGGGTGCCCAATGCCTGGGCCCGGCCGTCGGAGGCCACCCTCGCCGCCATCGCCGAGCACAACCGCGGCCTCATCGCCAAGACGGTGACCCGTACCGGCCCCGAGGGTGCCCCAGTGGTGGCCGGGGCGCCGTCGGCCAGCGCGGCCTCGGGGCCGGTCTCCGATCACGACCGTTTGGCGGCCATGGGCCGGCACGGGTCCACGATCCGGGACGACTGCGCCGAGATCGACCAGCGCACGGAGGACCTGGACCGGCTCCTGGTCGAGGTCGACCGCCACCTGGCCGACATGGCCCCCCACCCGGGCGCGGCCCGCGCCGGGCGCGACCTCGCCGGCCGTTTCGAAGCCGAGCTGGCGACCTGGGCCGCCCAGCTCGACAGCGGGGCCTCCTCGGCGGCGGGGGCACCCGCCGCCGAGGGTGACGACGGTCCGGCCCTGCACTGGAGGAGCTCCCGGGTCGCTATCCCCGGTGGCCCGGAGTTCGACGTGGTCGTCGATCCGCGCGTCGGCGACCAGGTGACCTTCGCCCTCTCCGTCGGCGTGAGCCTCGATCAGGGGCTGGTGAAGCTCATGACCGACGTCATCAGCCCCGGCGAGCGGGTGCTCGACATCGGCGCCCACGTTGGCACGTTCTCCCTCGCCGCCGCCGCGGTCGGCGCCCAGGCGCTGGCCATCGAGGCCTCCCCGGAGAACGCCGGCCTGCTGCGGGCCAGCGCGGCGCGCAACGGCTTCTCCAACCTCACCGTGGTGGAGGCGGTGGCGTCGGACGCGCCGGGCGAGGTGCGCTTTCACGCCCACGGGCCGTGGGGCCAGGTCTCCCTCGGCGACGACGACCGGCCTGAGATGGCGCAGGCAACCGCAACCGCCGCTCTCAGCATCGCCGATCTGCTGGACGCGCTCTCGTTCCGGCCCCTGGCCTTCGTGAAGATGGACGTGGAGGGCTGGGAGCTCCAGGTGCTGAAGGGGATGCGCGGCGTGCTCGAGGGCCCCCAGGCGCCGCCGTTGCTCTACGAGTGCAACGGCCACACCCTGTTTCCCTACGGCGCCACTCCTGAGGATCTCGTCGAGGCTGTCGCCGCCCTCGGCTATGCCAGCTTCATCGTGGATCAGGACGGGCTCGTGCCCGTCGACCCGGCGGACTTCCAGCCCCAGACGCTGGTCGACTACCTGGCGGTCAAGCGCACGCCGACCTTGGCCGCCTGGCCGGTCCGTGCGCCACTCGGCCTGGAGGAGCGGGTGGCCCGCATCGTGGCCGACGGCGCCCACCCCAACCACAACCACCGCGTCTACATGGCCCGGGCCCTGGCCCGTTCCGGCCCCACCATCCTCGGCCACCCATCGGTGCAGGCGCTGGTGGCGGACCTTCGCCGCGATCCGGTGCCCGAGGTTCGCGACGCCATCGCCTCCTGGTCGACCGACGTGGCCGCGGGCGTGGGGCCCGGGGACGGCACCCGATGATCTCCTACGCCCAGAACCGGGAGGATGTCGTCCTCGACCGGCTCTTCCCGCGGGGCGCGGACGGGTTCTACATCGACATCGGGGCCTACGACCCGACCTACAACTCCGTGACCCGCCACTTCTACGACCTGGGCTGGCACGGGATCAACGTGGAACCGTCGTCGGCGCCGTTCGAGCGGCTTTCCGCCATGCGCCCCCGCGACGTCAACGTCAACGCCGGGGTGGCCGATCGCGAGGGGGAGCTGGCCTTCTACGAGTCGCCCCCGGACTCCGGGTGGTCCACGTTCGACGAGCAGCAGGCCAAGACGCATATCGAGGCGGGCATCCCCCTCGTCCGACGCACGGCGCCGGTCACCACCCTGGCCCGCCTGTGCGAGGACCACGTGCGGACGACGATCGACTTCCTGTCGGTGGACGTGGAGGGGTACGAGGGGCAGGTGCTGCGGGGGGCGGACTGGAGCCGCTGGCGGCCCCGGGTGGTGGTGGTCGAGGCCACCCGGCCGGGCACCACCGTCCCGACCCATGAGGCCTGGGAGCACGTGCTGCTCGACGCCGACTACCTGTTCGCGGCCTTCGACGGCCTGAACCGCTACTACGTGCGCAGCGAGGACGCCGTGCTCGTCGACCCCCTCCGGGTGCCGGCCAACGTCCTCGACGAGTTCGTGCCGTACGAGTTCGCCCGCCAGATCGAGGCGGCCAACGGGTCGGCCCAGGCCGCCCTGCACGAGCTGGCCGCCACCAAGGCGTTGAACCAGGCCTACCAGGCGGAGTCGGCGGCCTTCCGCCAGCAGGTCACCTTCCTCCACGCGGAGTACAAGCGGCTCGAGACCAGGTATCGAGAGCTGGAGCTCGCCCTGCTTGCCTCCAAGACGCAGTACGAGGTCGTCCGGGCCATGATCGCCGACGTCCGCAGCCGCTACGAGCAGATGCGGCACGACATGGCCGCGGCCATGGAACAGGTTGCCGCCACCCAGAAGATGGTGGAAGGCGTCGCCGCGGACGGGCTGGCGGTGGCGCGGCGGCTCAGCCGGCTCTCACAGCGGTTCCCGCAGGCGGGCTCGCTGGTCAAGGCGTCCATGCGCAAGGCGGTCGACGTGAAGCGACGCCTGCCCTCGGGGCGCTAGGGGGCTCGGCGGAAGGCGGGGCGGGCCACGATCCGCCGCCCCAAGGCGTTCGACGGGAGCTCGACCAGGCGGTGGACCACGGTGGCGACGGCGATGCAGACGGCGAGGGTCAGCGGCACGGCCACGAAGAAGTTCGGGAACACGTGGAGCAGCGCCCGCAGCAGTATCCAGCCCAGCACCGTGTGGATGAGGTACAGCGGGTAGCTGATGTCGGCCAGGGCGTCGAGGACCCCGACGTAGGGGACGCGGTCGCGCAGCACGTAGAGCGGGGTGAACACCAGCAGGGCGGCGACGGCCGAGCCCAGGTAAAGTCCGGTCTGATTCCCGGGGAACGGCCCGGCGAGGAGGCCGACGGCGAACGTGGCGAGCAGCGCTCCACCCATGGCCACGGCGGCGGGACCGCTCCACCGGCCCCGGTAGTGCTGGTGGAAGGCCACGCCGACGAGAATGAAGATCACGAAGCAGCTGTTGCGGGCCAGATGGGTCCGCAGGTACCAGAAGTGGGGCACGAACGTGGTGGGCGCGGGCATCCGGGCCAAGGCGACCGCGGTGACGGCCAGGACGAGGGTCACGCCGGCGAGCACCGCGGGGCGGCTCAGCAGCCGGCGCCAGGCCACGATGGCCACGATCGCATAGAACAGCTCTTCGATGGCCAACGTCCAGTAGACGGGGTCGACCCACGGCTGGCCGGCATAGACGCCCACCAGCAGCCCGCTGGTGGCGATGGACTTCTTGCCCACCGGGAAGCCGTTGTGCACCAGGAACGCCTGCACCGCGAGGGCGGTGAGGGAGACGCCGATGGCCGCCCACAGCGTCGGGTAGAGGCGGAAGAAGCGGCGCACGAAGAAGCCACCGAGGCGGTGGCGCTCGAGCGAGAAGGGGATCACAAAGCCGCTGATGAGGAAGAACAGCGACACCCCGAACTGGCCGGGGACGACGTGGATCTTCGTCATCCACTCGTAGACGGCGGTCTGGGCGCGCGGGGGCGCCACGCCGAGGCGCGGGTCGGGTGGGGTGAAGATGACGAGCCGCACGACCGCCGGCGAGGTCAGGTAGACGTGGGCGAGGTGTTCCCAGACCACGATCAGGCAGGCGACGCCGCGCAGGGCTTGGGCGAACCAGACCCGCTCGGCGGGTGGTCCGGAGATGGGGGCGTCGGCGTCGTCGAGCCATGGTTGCCCGAGCCGCTCCTCCGCGCCCAGCCCGGCGCCGGCGCCGGCCAGCGTCACGGCATGCCGGTCCAGGTCTCGTGGGCGGGGGCGCTGGTGTAGGCCACGACCGCGCTGCCGATGGGGCCGTTGGGCGGCAGGAAGAACACGTTTTGGGGCTCGGTCACCGGGAAGTCGGCGTAGGCCAGCATCTTGCGCAGGGCACACGTGCTGAACACCCAGTAGGAGTTCCCCTCGCCGGGCTCCTCCTCGGCGGCCGGGTAGCCGAAGGACATCAGCGGCTGGTCGGGAACCGCCTCGAACGCGGGGAGCACGGCGGTCTCGATGACGAGCAGCTCGTTGGTCACCGACCGGATGGCGGCCAGGGCCCCCAGCGGGTTCTGGAGGTGCAGGAGCAGCGACCCGCAGAAGACGACGTCGAACGTGCCGATGGTATAGGGCGACAGCTCGTAGACGCTGGCCGCCCGGTACTCGACGCTCGAGCCGCGCATGGCGTGAGCCATCCGGAAATGCGCCGGCCACGCCCGGTTGCGGGCCGAGTCACCGAGCCGGGACTTCATGCGTGGCATCCAGTCGCAATCGCCGATGGTGGGTACGTCGACGGCGAGGACCCGCTCGGCGCCTCTGCGCTCGAGCTCGAAGGCGAAGAAGCCGTCGCCGGTGGCGATGTCAAGGGCGGTCTTGCCCTTGAGGGACTGGGGGATGCCGTACTGGTCGACGACGGAGCGGTGGTCGAACATGCCCTTCGAGACGAGACCGTCCCCCAGGTCCACGGTGTGGTACCAGCCTTCGAGGCGGGGGTCGTCCTGGGACGTCGGCAGACCTTGCATCAGCTCGTTCTCCTCTGGGCCGCCCGCGTCAGCCGCAACCCGCCGGCCAGGGCCTTCTTGGACAGGTCGCCGGCGGCCGGATGGCGCTCGGACATCTTGGTCAGTCGCCGGGCGATGCCGAGCCCGGCCTGGCCGATGTTGTCGAACAACGTGGATACCGCCTCGGTGCGGGCCCGGGCGTCGGCGACCTCCAGGCGCAGCTGCTCCGATTCCACCGACGTGCTGAGGACGCTCTCTTTGATCGATGCGAAGTGGGCGCGCGTGCTGGCCAGGACGTTGGTGTACTGGTCGCGGAGCAGGAGCACCTCGTCCTGCAGCTCCCTGTACTTGGGCCGCAGCGCCGCGACCTCGCTCAGCAGGGCGACGTGTTCGGCGGAGATGGTGGCGTTCAGGACACGGGACGCGGCGAGGTGGCGTTCCGAGGCGTCGAGGCGGAAGCTGAGGTCGGCGATCCGGCTCTCGTAGCCATGGGGCACGTAGTCGTCGAGGACGTTCACGGGCGTGGCCAGCGCCGCCGCCAGGTGCTCGTCCTCGGCCCGCACGTAGTAGCGGTTCAGCCCGTCGAAGGCGGCGAATACGTAGTCGGCTTCGAGCAGCAGGTGCTCCCACTGGTGGTGGGTGGTGATGGTGGTGTTGGGCTCGGTGGCCTCGACCAGGACCACGCGGGGCCGCCACGTCCGCCAGTCGCCGCCCTGGATCACCTGGCGCTCGTGGCCCTCCACGTCGATCGACAGGAAGTCGATCGTGCCGGTCACGTACTTCTGGCAGACCTGGGCCAGGGTCATCACCGGCACGGACCGCTCGAGGAGGGGGATCCCGGCATCCCGGTGCTGGGCCGCGATCGCCTCGGAGAAGGTGGACCAGCCGGCGTTGGGGTCCGATTCGTAGAGGGTCAAGGTCCCCTCGTGGTCGGAGAGCCCGACGTTGAGGCACACGTCACGGGGCCGCCCCGCCTGCAGCCGGGCGAAGTGGGCGGCCGCCGGTTCCACGTTGACCCCCTGCCAGCCCCGGTCGGAGAAGAGCTTGGTCACCGAGTGCAGGACCGGATCCATGGCCCCGACGTCGACGAAGAAGCCAGGCACCCCGGGCGGGAAGAGCCGGGCGAGGAGGACGTCCTCGTGGTTCTGGCTGTAGGAGGTCAGCGTCACGGGCGGCCGCCGTCCCCGCCCGTCCACCAGCTCATCGCGGCCCGCACGGCGTCGTCGGGATCACAGGTCAGCTCCTCCAGGATCTCGACGACCCCGGGGTCCTCGAGGGTCGACGGTTCGGCTCGCGCCAGGGCCGAGGCCATGTACCGGCGGTGGGCGACGTTGGCGTGCCGGCAGTCGGCCCGGATTCGCCCGACCAGCTCGGCGGCGGACATGGGCGGGTCGACCTGCCAGCCCATCTCGACCAGCCCTGCGGGACGGTGCTTGAACGCCAGGCAGTCGAGGATGGTCTGCGGTTGGACGTCGACGGCCCGGAGCGCCACCAAGCGGCCCGGTTCCACGGCGTGACTGGTGTAGCCCAGGGCCTCCAGGGCGCCGAGCAGGTCCTGGGGGGTGAGGCCGAACAGGTCAAGGGTGTGCCCGTTGGACTCGAAGAGCAGCGGCGGCGCGTCGGGTCCTTCGAGCAGCGTCTGCAGGCTCCGGATCACCCGGACCTCACTACCTTCGACATCGAGCTTGACCAGGGAGACAGGGAACCAGCCCATCTCGGCCAGGAGCTCGTCCATGGTGACGGCGGGCACCGTGACGGCGGGAAGCTCGGCGGCGGGGGCGGCGACGTGGCCCCACGGGCCGTTGGGGCAGAACGACGCCGTGCCCGGCTCGTCGGAAGCCACGGCGTGGATCACCCGCAGGTCCGTGAAGCCGTTCCGGGCCGCGCTGGCGTGCAGGAGCTCGGCGTTGCGCGGCGATGCCTCGACGGCGAGCACGTGGCAGCCGGCGGCGGCGGCGGCGAGGGCGAAGGTCCCGAGGTGGGCGCCCAGGTCGATCATGCGCTCGCCGGGAGCGAGGAGCTGGAGCATGAGGGCGACCAGCGCGGGGTCGCAGACCGAGCCTTGGCGCAGCATCGTCGCCACCGGGTCGTCCATCTCGTCACCGACCACCGCGTCGAAGCTCACCTGGTCGGACACGGCGACCCGGGAGGCGACGGAGTCGTTCGCACTGGGCGGGAGCCCGGTGCCGGCAAAGGCGGCCAGCCGGTGGTCCTGCTCCACGATCTCGTCGAGGAGGCGGCTCAGGCGGGCGGAACCCTGGCGGCGGGCGCGATCGAGCTCCACCAGGTTCTCGTCGATGGCGTGGCGGCGGCCGAGCATGTCGGCGCACGCGGTGGAGACCCGGTGCTCGTAGGCGGCGAGCAGCTCGCCCCGTTGCCGATGTGTCCCCTCGATCTCAGCCCAGCTGCCCTCCAACGGGTCGGGGAGCACCGGGGCGGGAGCAGGATCCTCCACCTCGAGGTCGGCGGCTGCGCCGGGCCCCCGGCCCCGCAGGAGGGCGCGATTGTGGTTGGCGAGCGCGTCCAGGGTGTCCGACGAGGCGCGGGCCCAGGTGTTGCGCGCCGCCGGGTAGGCGGCGGTCTTGCGCAGGGTGAGCTGCACCGAGGTGTAGACGTAACCCCCCTCCAGCTCCACCAGTCGGGGGAGATCCGCGGTGCCATGGCCGGTGGCGGCCGACTCCACGACGCGGCCCTCGACGTCGACGATGGCGCGGCCCAGGTCGCGCCGGGTCTCCAGGGTGGCGGGAGAGGGCTCGGTGAGCAGGGTGTCGACGGGCTCCAACCCGCTGGCGTCGACGATGTAGCGCTGCAGGTGGGCCGGGGACAGCAACAGCGAGCGCCCGGGCCATCCGACCCCGCCGGGAGGGCCGTTGAGCCGAAGGTCGGTGGAAAGGGTGAGCACACCCTCGGGCTTCAGCACCCGACCCATCTCGTACGCGGCGTTGGCGACGTCCTGCAGCTCCTCGAATCGGGAGATCACCCCCGGCCACAGGATGCTGTCGAAGAAGTCGTCGGGAAAGCGAAGGTCGCGCTCGTCCATGTGCTGCACGATAAGGCGGGTGGGGTCGAGCTCCGGCGACACGAGCGACGGCTCGACCATCAGGGCGACGGGCGCCAGGGACCTCCACGAACCGGCGCCGTGGAACCGCTCGGTGGCGAAGACCTGGCGGGCGTGGCGGGAAAGGTGGACCAGCAGGTCCCCCGGGCCGACCCCCACGGCCAGCAGGACAGCGTCGTGGTGGAGGCCGCCGCGGCTCCGCAGGGCCCGGGCGGCCATGGCCATCTCCCAGTCGCGCCGGTCGGCGATCGCCGCCGAGTCCGGGCGGATCTCGCCCAACATGGCCAGGAGGTCCGGATGGGAGAAGTCCTCGATCTCGCAGAGCTTGTTGTGACCCAGCATGGTCATGCGGGTGTTCCGGCCGTTACCTCGGCGATCACGTCGCGGTAGCGGGCCGCCATGCGTTCGATGCTCGCCTCCCGGCGGAAGTAGCGGCGCGCCGCGGCCGACATGGCGAGGCGGCGCGCCGGGTCCGCCGCCAGGTCGGCGAGGTGGCCGGCCAGCACGTCGACCTCGTCCTCGCCCGGCGGCACCTGCAGGCAGGCGTCGTCCGGCAGGAAGTCCCAGTCGGCCAAGGCACTCACGATCATCGGTCGTCCGGCAGCCAGGCCGCGTAGGAGGGTCGCCGACATGTGCTTGGTCAAGGGGGCTCGGAGGTTCACGACGACGTCGCAACACAGGAGCTGCGCGTCGAACTCAAACCTCGGAACATAACCGGCGAATCGCGCGTGCGGCAAGACGCCCAGCTCGGCGGCGAGGCTGGTCAGCCCCTCGACATAGGCACTGTCGAGCGCTTCCCCAACGACGAGCAGCACACTGTCGGGGTGCTCGGCGACGAGCCGGCCGAGCGCCTGCACGCAGGACTCGACGCGTTTGACCGGGTGGACGATCCCGAAGACCCCGACGACGAAGGTCGACGGTCCGAGGCCGAGGCGGGCGCGGGTTTCCGCCCCCTCGAGGGGGCGGCCGGGCCGCACCGGGTCGCGCACGCCCATGGGGATCGTCCGCACCCGGCTGGCCGCGTACCTCTGTTCCAGCTCGACGCGAGCAGAGTCGAAGTGGACGATCTGGGCCACGCTGGCGTCGATGACCCGGCCGAGCATCGGGTGATCGGAGAGGAACGTCCACAGGCTGTCGTGGGCGGCCGCCGGTTCCGCGCCGTTGCGCTCTTCGATGGCGAGGAGCTCGGCGAGCGCGTCCGGGCCTTCCAGGGCGAGGAGCTCGCGTTTGAACCCGTCCAGGTCATCCCGCTCGTTGCACTCGGTGAGGAGCACGTGGCTCCACATGAGGTCGTGGAGCACCACGATGCCGGGGACCACCTGTAAGGGGTCGTACATGTAGAGGTGGTACGTCGAGCCGCCCATCTGGTACACGATGGCGTCGAAGGGCGCCTGGCCGTGGCGGCGGGCGAAGGCGCCGAAGTGCTGGACGCGGTGGTCGCGGAGGAGGTTGGCGTCCGGCAGGAATCCGTCGTCGACGAAGACCTCGACGTCGTGGGTCGTTTCCAGGGCGCCGAGCAGCTCGACGCTGTAGTCGGCGATGCCGCTGCGCTGCGGGGGCAGTGGGGTCCACAGGGCGACGCGGACGCGCGCCGGGGGCAACCCGTCGCCGCGGGCGGCGGCGCCGTAGCTGGCAAGCGTGGCACGGGCCAAGCCGTCGCCGGTGAAGAAGGCGGCCCGCTCGAGGCCCTGCTCGGCCATCTTCAGCCGCCGGCCGGGATCGCCGTGCAGCTCCTGTATGGCGTCGCTGAAGCCCCACACGTCTTCGGGGTCGACCAGCAGGGCTGCACCCCCGGCCACCTCGGGCAGGGACGACGATGACGTGGTGATCACCGGCGCACCGCAGCTCATGGCCTCCAGGACCGGCAGGCCGAACCCCTCGTACTTCGACGGGTGGACCACCATCGTCGCCGCGTTGTAGAGCGAGGCCAGCTCCACGTCGGCCACCACGCCGGTGAGGACGACGTCCTCGCGGAGGCCGAGCCGGTCGGCCATGGCCCGCACGTACGCGATCGAGCCCTCGCTCAGGTGGCAGGAGATGACGAGCGGCAGCCCGGCTCGCAACGCGGGCGGGACGAGGGCGAAGGACTGCAGGAGGGTCTCGACGTTCTTGGCGTGGTGGATGTCGCTGACGGCCAGGACGTACCCGCCGGAGATCCCGTGGACGGCCCGGAGGCGACGGAGACGTCGCTCGACGCCCTCCGGCTCCATCACCGAGAAGCAGGGGTCGGCGATGGGGTACACCAGGTCGTTGCGGGCGGCGGGGAAACCGAGGTAGTACGCCGCGTCGCCCCGCGAGCACTCCGAGATCGACTGCAGCCGGGTGGCCCGATCGAGGAGGCCCAGCGTCCGCATGTAGTACTCGCGCGCCGGTCCGTTCGTCAGGTACTGGGCGGGGAAGACGAGGGGGATGACGTCGTAGAACGTGGCCACCATCGGGCAGGCGTCGAAGTCGGAGAGGATCGGCCCTTCGAGCAGGAACGGGGTGGTGGCGTGGAAGAGGTCGACCCCGAGCCGGTGGATCCACTCCTGGAACTCCGACGCCCGCCGCAGCGCGCTGGCCGCCTCGCCGTCCACGCCGGTGAGGCGCGTCCCCGGCGGGAGGCGGCGGACCTCGACGTTCGGCGCGGCGGCGATCTCGGGGAGAACGAGCGACGTGTCCGAGTCCGCGTAGCAGACCAGCACGTACTCGTTGTCGGGGTCGACGCGAAGAACCTCGCGAAGCTGCTGCTGCGTGAAGCGGCCCATGCCGCGGTGGATCGACGACGGGCCGACGACGAGGATGCGGTAGTCGACCGCTATGCGCATGGGCCGGTGGTCTGTGACGGGGCGAGGGGCATGGTCAGCCGAGCCGGGCGAGGCGGTCCTTGACACGCGCCGCGGCGTGCTCCCAGGTGAGGTTGCCGGCCACGAACGCCGCCGCTGCCCTGCCCCTTTCGGCCGCTTCGTCCGGCCGGTCGACGACGTGGCGCATCAGGA
The DNA here is from genome assembly GCA_035494015.1 of Acidimicrobiales bacterium. Classification (GTDB taxonomy): domain Bacteria; phylum Actinomycetota; class Acidimicrobiia; order Acidimicrobiales; family AC-14; genus CADCTB01. The sequence continues at coordinate 80,424 of DATJHJ010000030.1, read as the reverse complement.
ACCGCAGGTGCTCGGCGTCGGGATCGGCCCAGCGGAAGCCGTCGTAATACGGGCACTTGGCCTTGGCCGGCACCATCGACCGGACGTCGAGGGGGTAGCCGGTGTCGGTGGTGAGGAAGTCGGCCGGGCCGCTCCACCCCGTGGCGATGGTAGGGAGCCCGCAGGCCATGGCCTCGAGCACCGGCATGCCCCAGCCCTCACCGCGGGTCGGCAGGACGAAGCAGTCCGCCGACCGGTACAGGGCCGCCATTTGGTAGTCGGCGAACTCGGCGTTGACGAGCACGACGATCGGCGGGCAGGACTCCAAGCCGAGCTTGGCGATCTCGCCGTGGACGTCGACGTCGGGATCGTGGTTGTAGATCGACACGAGCAGCAGGACGTCCTCGGACTCCTTGAACTCCTGGGCGAACGCCCGCAGCAGCACCTCGGCCCCTTTGCGCTCGCCCCATTCGAACACCGACAGGAACGTGAACCGGGGCGAGGGCCGGAAGCCGGAGATCCCGGGGTGGTAGTAGTCGACGTCGACACCGAGGGGCATGACCCGGATTGGGGCCCGGACACCGCTGGCCGCGAACGTGTCGACGTTGAACGATGCCGGCACCCACACCTCGTCCATGGCGTTGCACCCGCGCACCCATTCGGGCGGGAGGCCGTCGACCTCCAGCATCGTCCATCCCACCCGCGGGCCCCCTTGCACGCCGTCGAAGACGTCGGCTTGGGCGAATGCCACCTGGGCCACGTCGGGCCTGACCGGCCGGGCCCGGATGTCGTCGAGGACGGGATGGCTGGCCGGGCCGTCGTCCTCGCCGTAGGCGTTGCGGTACATCACCCGCACGCCGGCGAAGTGCAGGGCCAGCATGAGCTTGCGCGACTGCAGGGCGTAGCCGGGGGCGCGGTGGAGGATGGAGTGCCAGACGAGCTGGCGGTCGTAGCGCTCGTCCTCCAGCCACCTCGCCCATTTGCGCTCGAACGTGCGGTGGGACCGGTTGAACATCGTCCAGAAGTCGACGTTGTTCTCGCGCGTGCTGACGTTGCCGTGGTGGACCGACGTGACCCCGCCGACGAAGAGCACCTGCAGGCCCGCCTTCACGGCGCGCACGCAGTAGTCGGCGTCCTCGAAGTAGGAGAAGAAGTCCTCGTCGAGCACCCCGACCCGCTCGATGCACCGCCGGGTGAGGTACACCTGGGCGAACACAACGCTCTCGGCCGGGCGGGTGCGGGTGGCCTGCCCGATGTCGCGCTCGAGGCCGCCGAGCTGCTGGCCGAACAGCGACCGCGGGGGCACGTAGCTGCCGAGGTGGCTGATCAGGCCGTCGCCGTCGACCAGCCGGCACCCGACCACGCCCACGTCGGGCGTGGCGTAGGCGGCGGCCTGGAGCTTCGCCAGCCAGTCGGCGTCGGTGACCTCGAGGTCGCTGTTGAGCAGGACGACGTCGTCGTCCGGGCCGGCGGCGGCAATGCCCTGGTTGCACGCCTTGCTGAAGCCCAGGTTCCGGGAGTTGCCGATCACGGTGACGCCTCCGACGCCGCCGAGCCACTCGACCGTGCCGTCCGTGCTGCCGTTGTCGACGGCCACGATGCGCCACGACGGATGGTCGGTGAGCCGGCGCAGCGCCTCGATGCACGACCGGGTGTAGGCCAGCGCGTTCCAGGTCGGGATGACGACGGTCACCGGCCGGGCCGCGACCGTCAAGCCCGCGCCTCCCCGGGCTCGGCGGGCCGGTCGCCGGCCAGGTGCTCGTCGGTGTGGCGCTCCAGCTCGAGCCGAAGCTCCTCGACGACGTCGAGCACGGCATGGTTGAAGCGGGTCTGCTGCTCCATGATCGGGTCGACGTACCAGCGCAGCCCGCGCCGTACCACCCGCTTGGCCAGGCGCACGACGCCACCGACGCCGCGGCGGGCAGAGCCGGAGTGGAACTCGGTGCGGATGGTGCCCATGTTCCGCAACCGGGCCATCCGAGGGTCGACCTCGTGATCCGGGACCACGTAGGTCACAGCCGGGCGCCGTTCGGGCGGCCGAGCGGCCAGCTTGGTCAGGGCCGCCTCCACGGCGCGCATCGTGCGTGGAACGTCCGAGCCTCGCAGCATCACGCCGGGACGGTCGACTGCGACAACGTCCAGGTCGTGGGCACGTGGAACAGCCCGTCGCCGGTGGGAAGGGCGGGGTTGTCGATCACGACGAAGCTGTATTCGCGGTCGTGCAGGTCGAACACCTCTTTCACCTCCGCCCGTTCGAGCGAGACGGTCACGAGGTACTGGCCCTTGAGGACAGGCAGGGCCGGCACCGTCATGTCGATGGTCCCCGCCTCGGACAGCCGCAGCTTGATCCGGGCGCCGTGGGTGCTCTGGCCGAACACGTAGGCGTGGCTGTCGGCCCGGAAGACGGCGATGCCGCAGGTCGCGTCGTCGATCGGCTCGGTGGCCGCGTACGCCACCCGGACCGTGAACGGCTGGCCGGTGCAAAACGAGGGCGACTCGTCACCGTCGCTGTCGAGGAACGAGACGCTGGTGATCTCGGCCGCGCCGGTGCCGTAACGGTTCTCCGGCCGGGGTTGGCGGGGCCGGTTGTCGGCCACCTGCTGGTGGACCCCCCCGAGGTAGGCGGCGACCACCTCGTGGGACAGGCCGACCTTGCGCACCTCCCCCTTCTCGATCCAGACCGCCCGCTTGCACAGGGCGCGGACGGTGTCGAGGCTGTGGGAGACCAGCACGACCGTCCGGCCGTCCGCCCGCAGCTCGGCGATCCGCTCGTGGCACCTGAGCTGGAAGCTCTCGTCGCCGACGGACAGAACCTCGTCGATCAACAGGATCTCGGGGTCCACGCTGATGGCGACGGCGAAGGCCAGCCGGGTGTACATCCCGGTGGAGTAGTTCTTGACCGGGATGTCCATGAAGTTCTCGATCCCGGCGAACTCCACGATCGAGTCGTACTTGCGCTCCATGTCCCGGCGGCTGTGGCCGAGCAGGGACCCGGCCAGGGCGACGTTCTCCCGGCCGGTGAGCTCGGGATGGAAGCCGGTGCCCAGCTCCAGAAGGGGCGAGACGGACCCGTTCACGGTGACCCGGCCCTTGTTGGGGAACAGGATCCCCGCCATGGTCTTGAGCAGGGTGGACTTCCCCGAGCCGTTGGCCCCCACCACCCCCACGGTCGAACCGACGGCGACCTCCAGGTTCACGTCCTTGAGGGCCCAGAACTCCTCGTACATGTTCCGCCGGGAGAGCACCTTCTCCTTCAGCGTGTGGGAGCGCTGGTGGTAGACGCGGTAGCTCTTCCACACGTCGGCGCACGAGACGGCGACGTCGGCCATCAGACGATCTCCGAGAACGTCCGCTGGAAGCGGGCGAACACCGTGGCCCCGATGACGAGGGCGACCAGCGCGCAGCCGACGTCGTAGGCCAGCAGCTTGAAGCTCGGGGCGTGGTTCAGGACGACCACATTGCGGAACGAGACGACCGTTCCGGTCATGGGGTTGAGCTTCAGCAGCCGGGCCAGCCCGGGCCGGCGGGACACGAACCGGAGCGAGTAGATGATCGGCGTCCCCCAGAACCACAGCTGGACGAAGACGGCGAGGAAGTGGGCGGTGTCGCGGAGGAAGACGTTCACGGCCGAGAGCAGCATGGCCAGGCCGAAGGCCAGGGCGACAACGACGGCGACGATCACCGGGAGCCACAGCAGCTGGGCGCTGGGCAGGCCGACGACCGCCAAGGTCACCAGGAGCAGCACGCACAGCTCGAACCCGAAGGTGACCAGGGCGGACAGGACGGTGCTGAGCGGCAGGATCGCCCGCGGAAAGTAGACCTTGTTGAGCATGTAGCCGGCGCTGGTCACACTGGTCGCCGAGGTGAGGATCGAGCTGGCGAACAGGTTCCAGATCGTCAACCCAGCGAAGAAGTAGACCGCGAATGGCACGCTGCGCCCGTCCGGCCGGGCCACGTCGGTGGCCGGGGACTGGGGGAACAGCAGCTTGAAGATGAAGTAGTAGAGGCCGACGATCAGCAGTGGGGTGGTGAGGGACCACAGCATGCCCAGAAATGTGCCGCGGTGGCGGACTTTGAGGTCTCGCCGGACCAGGTTGGCCGTCAGGTCGCGGGCGCCGGCGAGCTCCCGGATCCAGGCCACCACCCGTGTGGCGCGACCGGCGAGCGGCGCAGGGTCGGGCCGGCGCGGGCCCGAGATCGTGGTGGCCACGGGCGACCAAGCTATCAGGACGGGTCCCCGTCGCCTCTCGGGCCCTGGTCGCGAACGCCGGCCACCGCGGCCCACAGGTCGGTGGCCGAGGGCGGTCCGGTGAACGAGGTGCGGACCACGCCGTCCCCGTCGGCGACCACGATGATCGGCACCGCCTCGATGCGGTAACGGCGGTGGAGGTCCGGCTTCTCCTTGACCTCGACCTCCTCGACGGCGACCGCATCGCTGGCCAGCACCCGCGACCGCTGGAGGGCCTGGGCGCAGGAGTCGCAGGTCGCGGACGTGAACACGGCGACGAGCCACGGGGCCTCGGGGCGGGCGAAGTCGGCCCGGTCGAGCTGGGTCGGGACCTGCCACCCGCCCTGGGTGGGCGGCTCCGGCCGGCGCCGCTCGAGGATCACGGCCACCACGGCGGCGACCGCCACCACGGAGGCGGCCAGCAGGAAGCGTTCCATCCGTCCAGTATCCGCCGCTCGTGAGTAGATGACCATTTCACCTATTGCATGCCCCCGTCCGAACTTGCGACGATTCCATTCCGTCCGGGAGGCGGAAAGGGAGAGAGGCCGGCCGGCCTGCGGCGCCCACGCTGGGGGCGGTGCGAGACGGCCAGCGGGGGTGCCGGGGACCGGCCGTCGGTCCCGGTGTCGCCGTCCGGCTCGGCCGGTCTCGCTCCGATCCGCCGGGCTCCGCCCGCCGCTGGCCCGCCGCCGGGGGCCGCTAGGTGACGTCGCGCAGGGGGATCGCCGCCGACATGGCCAGGCCCGGCGCCCGGAGCTTGTAGTAGTCGCGCTCGACGACCACCGCCTCGGTCGACGTGATCAGCAGCGGGGTGGTCGGCCGCTTCAGCGCCGGGTTCACGTGCAGGGCCTTGCGCTGCCCGGCCGGGACGTCGACCGACGTGAGGTCGGGACCGACGGCCACCGGGGTGCCGTCGGCCAGCAGGTTGACGCTGACCTTGGCCGAACGCGGGCCGGGGTTCTGGACGACGACCCACTCGTCGGTGTTGTCGTCGGCTGCCCCGGCCGCCGTGGCCCAGCGCTTGGCCGGCAGGCGGGCGCCCAGGGTGATGGCCACGCCCGTGCGGGCGCTCGGGGCCGTCCCGTCGATCGTCCGCTCGGCCACTACCTGGGGACCGCCGGTCGAGCGCACGGTGACCGCATGAGGCACGCCCTTGGGGATGCGGCTCTCCTCGGCCGAGACGATGGTTAGGCGCGACTCCCGGGGCACGGTGAGGCGCAGCGGCTCGGCCTCCCCCGTCTCCAGGGCCAGGTCGACCTCGACCTGGGCCTCGTCGGTCCCCGGGTTGTAGATCTGGTAGCGCTCGCTCTGGCCGTCCGTCACCAGCCCCTCGGGGAAGTACCAGGTCGGCCCCGGAGCCGCCGCCCCCAGCGTCACCGAGACGCCCTTGCGGCCGGTGGGCCCGGTGCCGTCGAACGTTTGCACCCGGCTGACCGCCAGCCGTCCGGTGCGGGCGACCAGCCGGGCGGAGACCGATTCCCGCCGCTGGACGTAGTCGCCCACGTTGATGGCGGTGAGGGCCTGGCCCTTGACCAGCAGGCCGGTCAGGGCCTGGGGGCTGACGACGCCCTCCTCGGTGCTGAACACCACGTCCACCACGGCGTCGTCCGGGAACGGGTTGAGGGCGAGCAGGAACTCCTGGGCGTCCTTGGTGGTCACCCCCTCGGCGAAGTACCACGACGACGACGCCGACGAGGCGCAGGGGGTCACGCTGTCGCCCAGCGGCCCGCTGGCCACGACCTCGGCCACCGCCTCGCCGCCATCCAGCTCGACGACGGCGGCGGCCAGCTGCGAGGTCACCACGTCGGCCAGGCGGACGGCGGCCCGGGACGCGGGCCCGACGTCGAGGGGGACCCTGCGGCTGTCCCCCTTGTCCGGGAAGACGGTGATGGTGCCGGTCAGCCGGCGGGCGCCGGCGTTGGCCACGATGACCGTGGCGTCCGCCGCCGTCCCTGAGGCGGGAGCCCCGGCGCAGTACCAGGCCGAGGACCGCGCCGACGCGGGGGCGGCGACCGGGACCTGGGCGCTGACCGCGCTGCCCTGGCCCGGCCCGGCGGCTCGGGCCCGGCGGTCGACCACGCCTCCGGCCACGAGCACGGCGGCCAGCACGATCAGGGCGGGCGCCCGCCGGGTGCGGGGGGCCCGAGGAGTCGGAGCGACGCGGGCCGCCCTCTCGCGCCGGCCCCGGCGACGCAGCCTCATGACCCCGTCGCCGTGAGGATGGGCAGGAGCTGGGTCTCGGGCTCGGGCGCCACCGGCCGGGGACGCGATCGCCGGAGGATCGAGAAGGCGAGCCCCCACAGGACGAACGGGACGACGGCCAACGGCCGGGCCAGCATGGGAGTGCGGTAGCGCAGGCTGGCCGAGCCGGGCTGGGCGACGCCGAAGACGTTGGCCACGCCGTAGGCGTCGGCACGGGCCGTCCCCCGGCCGCCGACCCGTAGCTCCCACCGCCCCGACGGTGACTCGGCCAGCAGGACCCGTCCGGGTGACGGGACCTGGCCGGTGAAGCGCACGGGCCCGGCCCCCCCGAGCACGGGTTGGCCGCCGGCCAGGTCGGCGCCCGCCCCCAGCAGGCCGGGCGGGGGGTCGGCGACGGTGGGCGGGAGCAGGGCCCGCCCGCCGCCCCACGACACGTTCTCGTAGACGTCGACGGCCGGGTCGGAGGGGAGCACGCGCAGGTCGAGCTGGGACCCCAGGGCCCGGGTCAGGCTGGCCGGCACCGGCCTGGTACCGGCCCCTTCGCCGGTCGCCAGGCGCTTGGGCACCACGACGTAGCGGACCGCCATGGGGGCGAGCAGGCGGCCGAGGCGGGCCGTGCCGCCCTGGCGGGCGATCTGGAGGGCGTCCGAGATGGACCTGGTGGCGGCGGACGGCGGGCCGGGCCACAGGTCGGTGACATCGGGTGCGCCGTTGCGGGACGTGGCGTAGGCCACGCCGTCCTCGCCCTCGAGGGGCCAGGAGTCGAGCGGGAGGATGTCGGGATCGCCGACCCAAAGCACCCGGAACGACCCCTGCGACGCCTGGGCCGACATCCAGCCGAGGGACCGGGTGACCTCCGAGCTGGCCACCCCCCAACCGCCGTTGGCGGCGGCGCCCAGGACGGGCAGCACGGCGGCCATGAGGGCCACGCCCCCGGCGAGCGGGGCGGCCTGGCGCCAGCTGAAGCGGTAGCCGCGGAGGTCGACCTGGGAGGCGGCGGCACCCATGGCCACCGCCCCGGCCAGGGCGGCGGCCGCCGCGGCCAGGAGCAGGTCCGGGTCCTGGACGCGGACGGGCAGCCAACCCCGGCCACCGGCCCAGGCCGTCCCCACGCTGACCAGGGCGACGGCCCAGAAGCGCACCGCCCAGGTGAAGCGCCAGTCCCGGGCCACGAGCAGGGGCAGGGCGGCGGCGGCGAGCAGCGCCCACCCCAGGACGCCGGCTCCCAGCGGCCCCACCTGGAACCGGAGGAGGGCGCCCAGGCCGGGGCCGCGGGCGGCGGTGCGGCCGACGCCGGCCACGGTCGACCAGCCGCCGGGCACGGCGAGGGCCACCGACCAGGGCAGCAGGACGGCCGCGGCCACCACGACGGCCCCGATGGCCCCCCGCAGGGCGCCGACGGCGCGGGCCGCCCCGCCGACGAGGACCGATCCGACCACCAGGCCGACCGCGGCCACCACCAGGGCCAGCACGATCCCGGGGGCGAAGACGGCGACCGCGGCCAGCAGCACGCCGAGTTGCAGCACCGGCCGCCAGGCAGGGGTGTCCTCGGCGCGGCCCCGGCGGCGACCCGGCGGGCGGGAACCGAACGGCTCGAGGTCGCACATGCGGGCCAGCTGGGCCAGCAGCCAGGGCATGGCCGCGTAGGCCACCAGGCCGCTCCAGCGCCCCCGGGCCAGCGAGTTGTAGGGCAGGGGCACGGCGAGGTAGGCGATCACCAGGCTGAGCCGGGCCAGGGTCGACTCCAGCGGCCGGCTCAGGCGCCATGCACCGAGGGCGGCCACCGGCCAGGCGCCCAGCACGAGGACCTTGGCCAGCAGGCCCATGTGCCCGAGGAACAGCAGGCCGAGGACACCGAGCACGCCCAGGGCCGGCGGCGCCGGGGACGCCGAGCCCATGCCGGTGGTGCGCCACCCGTCGAAGACGTGGGTGAGCAGGGTCGACGGGCGGGGGAACGGGGCGAACTGGCCGATCGTCGGGATCCGGCCCTGGAGGAGGTGACGGCTGCCGACCAGCAGGGCGAGGACCAGCACGGAGAGGAGCGCGGTGGCGGCGCGGGCCGGGCCGTTGCCCACCGACTCGACCAGCTCGTGGCCCGCCTCCACCAGCAACCGGGCCCGTTCCTCGGCGTGGAGGCGGCGCTGCAGGTAGAGGGTGAGGCGCACGCTGCCCCGGGCCTGCAGCCGGCGGACCTCGGCGTCGGGCACCTCCCGGCTGCGCCGCACCGCGGCCCGCAGGGGCCGGAGCTCGCCGTAGTGCCGCAGGTTCCAGGTCCAGGCGCCGACCAGGCTGCGGGCCTCCTGGCCCCGGCGGGCCACCACCGCCACCACGGCCTCCAGGACGGTGGCCACGATGGCCTGGGGGATCACCCGCAGCAGGTGGAGCCACGAGTAGCTCTTGAGCATGGCCCGCAGGTGGTAGCGGGGCTCGAGCCGGGCCCGGCTCGGGTCGGCGCCGGGCCGCTCGTCGCCGGCCTCCCGGTGGCGGACCCGCGCCGCGGGGGCGACGACCACCCGGGCGCCCGCCACCTGGGCCCGCCAGCACAGGTCGACGTCGGCGCCGTAGTCGTCCATCGCCGGGTCGAAGCCGCCCAGGGCGGCGAACAGGTCGGCCCGGACCAGGAGGCAGGCGGACGACACCGCGAAGACGTCGCGGACCGAGTCGTGCTGCTCCTGGTCGAGCTCGCCGTGGTCGACGAGCGGCCCGCACGCGCCCGTCTTGTCGACCGAGAGGCCCACGCCGAGGAGGCGGTCGGGCCGGTCCCAGTCGACCAGCTTCGGGGCGACGATCCCGGCGTTCGAGCGCAGGGACTCCTCGACCATCAGGCGGACGGCGTCCGGCTCCGGGGCCACGTCGTCGTGGCAGAAGAGCAGGTAGGAGGCGCCTTGGACCGTGTCCAGCACGTCGTTCGCCGCCGCCGCGAATCCGAGCTTGTGGCCGGCCCGGCCCGGCCGGCGGAGGAAGGCGTCGGGGAGCACGGAGGCGACGCGGGGACCGGGGTCGGCGGCGCCGACCCGGTCGATCACCAGGACCGACTGGTTGGGGTAGTCCTGGCTGCCCAGCGCCTGCAGGGCCTCTTCGAACCACTCTCCGGGCTCATCGGCCACGACGACCGCCACCAGCGGGGGTGCAGACGGCTGCGGATCCATGTCTCGTCGCCAGGCTAGCCCGGCGACCTGTGACCACCGTGGCACGCCGGGCGTGGTTTCCTGGTGGTATGCCAGCCACCGGCTCCTCGGGGACCGACGACGCCGCCGCCCGGCTGCGGGAGTCGCTGTACACCGCCGTCGGCTTCGGTGTCCTCGGGTTCCAGCAGGCCCAGGTCCGCCGCCGGCAGCTGCAGCGCGAGCTGTCGCGCCTGGCCGCCGAGGTGGACGAGCGCGTCGACCCGGTGCTCGACGACCTCGAGGCCCGCCTGTCCGACGAGGTCCGCCCGCTGGTGGCCCAGGCCCGCGCCGCGGTGCGCAGCGCCCAGCGCACCCTCCTCGGCCCCCCGCCGCGCAGATGAGCGAGCACGGCCCGGCGCCGCTCAAGGGGCGGCTGCTCGTCGCCACCCCGAACCTGGGCGATCCGAACTTCGAGCGCACCGTCGTCCTCGTCCTCGAGCACGGCGGCGAGGGCGCGCTGGGCGTGGTCCTGAACCGCCCCAGCGAGCTCGACCTGGCTGAGCCGTTGCCGGAGTGGGCCCGTGCCGCGGCCCATCCGCCGGTCGTGTTCATCGGCGGCCCGGTCGCACCGAGCGCGGCGGTGTGCCTGGCCCGCGTCCTCACCGCCGGCGGCGGCGCCGCCGGGTGGGAGCCGGTCCTCGGGCCGGTCGGCACCCTCGACCTGGACAGCGACCCCGACGAGGCCATCCCCCGCCTCCAGGAGATTCGCGTCTTCGCCGGCTACGCGGGCTGGGGCCCGGGCCAGCTGGAGGGCGAGATCGCCGCCGGCGGCTGGTTCGTGGTCGACGCCGACGCCGCCGACCCACTGTCGCCGGCCCCGGAAGAGCTGTGGTCGGCGGTGCTGCGCCGCCAGCGGGGCACCCTGGCCCTGTTCGCCGCCTACCCTGCGGACCCGACCCTGAACTAAAGGTTCGGCGGCCGGGGGTCGACAAGGGCTGGACAGCGGCGGACCCGCCCGCGGCGAGGAGGAATGGGCGATGACCAGGTATGCGGAAGGTCGGGTCCTGCTCATGGACCGCGACGGCGACGGCGAGGGCGCCCGTCCGACCCTCGGCCCGACGACGACGTCGCGGACGGCGGGGCGGACGGTGGCCGCCATCATCGGGGTCAACCTGGTCGTGCAGATCGTCGTGTTCGTGATCGTCGTGGCCAACGGCCTCGATCTGGTCACCGCGGTGCGGATTTCACTGCTGACCGGCGTGGTGTTCTACGCCGTCACCGCCCTGGCCGTGCGCATCCTCGGGTCCAGCCTGGACCTCCGGCCGCGGATCGGTACCGAGCACCCGCTGCTGGCCGTCGGCGAGGGGATCGTGGTGGGCCTGGCCGCGGCCAGCCTGCTCAGCGCCCTGCTCCGCCTGCTCTTCGGTCAGCCGTTGCTCGACGCCACCTCGGCGGGCATCACCGTCGGCGGGGCGGGATGGCTGCTGGCCGGCATCCTGGTGGTGGCGGTGCTGGCCCCGCTGGTCGAGGAGCTGGTCTTCCGGGGCTTCCTGCTGGAGGCGTTCCGGGACCGCGGCCCCGTGCCCGCCATCCTGTTCAGCGCCATCGCCTTCAGCCTGGCCCACCTCCGCTTCCTCCAGTTCCGCTACTACCTGGTCATGGGCGCCGTCTTCGGCCTCCTCTACTGGCGGCGGGGCCTCATCGCCTCCATCTCCGCCCATGCCGCGTTCAACGGGATGCTGCTCGTGGTCTCGGTCGCCGGTGTCCATGCCCCCGCGGTGGACGTCTCGGCCGCCGGCTTCACCGTCGCCCTCCCGGCCACCTGGTCCCACGTCACGGCCGTCCACGGGGACGACCTGATCGCCTACGGGCCGCTCGGTGCCCGGGTCGAGCTGGCCCACTACGACGGTCCGCGTCCGGTGCTGGTCGACAACCTGGTCCGGGGTCTCGGCGACGGGTCGATCCCGGCGCCCGACGGTGTGGGCATCGACCGGACCACGGTCGTGGCCGTCAACGTGCCCGCCGGTCGGGGCGTGACCATGGCCGCCCAGGTCGACGACCGGGACGGCCGGCTCACCATGGTCCCCAAGGGCAACCGGCTGTGGGTGGCCCTGTACCGCGCGGACGGGACCGACGAGGGCGCCGCCCACTTCGACGACATCGTCCGGAGCTGGCACCTGCCCTGACGCCTACCGCCGGGCCGCGACCTCCCGGTAGACCCCGGCGTGGGCCGCGGCCGAGGCGGCCCAGGTGTGCCCGGCGGCGACGGCCAGGCCGCGGGCGCGCCGCTCGCCCGGGTCGGCGGCCACCGCCTCCTCGATGGCCCGGGCCAGCGATGCGGGGTCGCCCGGGCGGGCCAGGACGGCGGCGCCGGCGGCCACCTCCTCCATGACCGTCCCCGAGGTGGTCACCACCGGGGCCCCGCAGGCCAGCGCCTCCAGCACGGGCAGCCCGAACCCCTCTTCCAGCGACGGGTAGGTCACCGCCGCCGCCCCCCGCAGCAGGGCGGGGATGTCGGCCTCGGCGACGTAGCCCGGGCGCCGGATCCGCGCCCGGTGGGCGGCAGCCGAGATCGCCGCCTCGATGGCGCCCGCGCCCCAGCCGGGGGCGCCGGCCAGGACCAGCGTCAGCTCGGGCACGCGGGCGGCGACCAGGTCGAAGGCCCGGACCAGCGTGGGGACGTCCTTCCGGGGCTCCAGCGTGCCGAGGAAGGCCAGATAGGGCGGGCGCAGGCCGAGGCGGGCCAGGACGGCGGCGTCGGCGTCGTGGTCGGCCGGCCCCGCCGGTCGGAAGCGGGCGTGGTCGACCCCGTGGGGGACGACGTGGACCGGCACCCTCGGGGCGACCAGCTCGGCCAGGCGGGTGGCGGTGGCCTGGCTCACTGCGATCAGGGCCGCGGCCCGGCGGGCCGAGGTGCGGATGGCGGAGCGGAAGAAGGCCACCTTGGTGCGCTCGTGCCACTCGGGATGGGTGAAGAACGACAGGTCGTGCACGGTCACCACCACCGGGCACGGGCTGACGAGGGGCATCGTGTAGTGGGGGGCGTGGTGGACGTCGACGCCCAGGTTCCGGACGATGGCCGGCAGCGCCGCCTGCTCCCAGGCCAAGCGAACCGGCCGCCGGGACGGCGCCCGGGCCGCGACCGGGCTCGGCCAGCGGCCGGCATCGTCGGTGCGGGAGACCACGGTCAGGTCGACGTCGTCCCGCCCGGCCAGGGCGGCGGCGAGGGCGAGGACGTAGCGGCCGGCCCCGCCGGCCGGGTCGGGGATGGCACTGGCGTCGAGGGAGACCCTTACCGGGTGATCGTCGCCCACAGCTCCACGTGGCGCCCGGCGGCGCGGGCCCAGGTGAGGGTGGCGGCCCGCGCCCCGCCGGCGGCCACCAGCTGCCGGCGGCAGGCGTCGTCGGTGGCCGCGGCGACCAGCCCGTCGGCGATGGCGTCGACGTCGAAGGGGTCGACCTCCAGGGCGGCGTCGCCGGCGCTGGGAACCGGGCTGGCCACCACCGGTGTCCCGCACGACATGGCCTCGGCGACGGGCAGGCCGAAGCCCTCGCGCAGCGGCACGAAGGCCAGCAGGCGGGCCCGGCGGTACAGGGCGGTCAGGGCGCCACCGGCGACGTTGCCGGCCAGGACCACCCCTTCGGCGGGCGCCAGGTCCGGCCCCCAGCCGGCCGGCCCGGCCACGACCAGCGGCCAGGGCTCGGGGAGCCGGGGGCGGGCCAGGGCGTAAGCGGCGGCCAACCGGACCAGGTTCTTGCGCGGTTCCAGGGTCGAGACGGTGAGCAGGTACTCCCCGGTCACGCCGAGGCGGCGCAGGACGGCGTCGGCGGCGTCGTCGTCGGCCGGCTCCAAGTGGTCGCAGCCCTCCTCGACCACCTCGACCCGGCGGGCCTCGGCGCCGGCGGCCAGCAGGTCGTCGGCGACGGGGGTTGACGGGACGACGAACAGCGCGGCCCGGGCCAGGGCCCGGCCCAGGGCGGCCTCGTGCCAGCGCCGGCCACGGGCCGGGTAGGCGTCGGGGAAGTGGCGCCAGGCCAGGTCGTGGACCATGGCGGACAGGGGGACGTCGCCCGTGGCCGGCAGGGCGAACGACGTGGCGTGCACCAGGTCGGCGCCGGGGGGCGGCCGGCCCAGGCCCCGGTCCCAGGCCACGATCTGCGCCCGGGCGGGGAGGGTGGTGGTGGCGACGGGCCCGAGGGCGCGCAGCGGGTCGGGCTGCCCGCGTGGCGGCCGGCTGGCCCACAGGGTGACGGCCGGCCTCTGGGCCGGGTCGAGGGTGGCCACGCCCGCCAGCAGGCCGCGGGCATAGGTACCGATCCCTCCAGGAACGGCCCGGCGGAGCTGCTCGGCCACCACCAGGACGCGCAACCGGCTAGGCCGGCGCCGTCAAAGCCCGCTGACGGCGGGCTTCCACTGCTGGTTGAGGCCACCGTTGACCGGCCACTGGATGATGAGGGCGCCGTCGTCCCTGGAGACGCCGGCCACGTCCAGGGCCAGGCCGCTGTGCTGGGCGATGACGTTGAAGGCGCCCGTGGTGCCCACGGGCACGAGTTTCCACATCTGATTTATCCCGCCGTTGGCCGGCCACTGGATGACCCGGGCCCCGGGATCCTTCGACACCCCCTCCACGTCCAGCATCATCCCGCTGTGCTGGACCTGGATGTTGTAGACGTTCGGGGTCCCGGTCGGGATGAACCGCCACTGCTGGTTCTTCCCCCCGTTGGCCGGCCACTGGATGGCCTGGGCGCCCGGATCCTTGGAGACGTAGTTGATGTCCAGGTTCTTGCCGGTGTGGCCCACGCTGACCGTGGTGTCGAGCGGCTCCCACAGGAAGCTGACCGTCACCCAAGTGTTCTCGAAGGCGCCCAGGCCGAGCGACTTGGCCGCTTCCACCGACAGGTCGATCCCCGCCGGGTTCAGCACGCAGCGGCTGAACTGGTCGGCGCCCGCCGGCTTGCCCGCAGGCTGGCCGGTGGAGAGGCTGATGCAGTTGGACTGGGTGTTGTAGCCGTTGTAGAAGGCGGCCTGGGACTCGGGCGTGCCCCGGGGCAGGTCGGCGAAGCGGCGGCGGGGGCGATTCGAGCCGGGGCCGGCCCAGTAGTTGTCGTCCTCGTTCCAGGGCCCGACGTCCTTGACCGGGATGGTGGCGGTCTTGCCGTTGTCCCGGCTGACCACCACCCGGTAGTCGAGATCCATGCGGTAGCCGGCGGGGCAGCCCGCCGAGCTCAGGGCGGTGGCCAGCTTGAGGGCGGCGAACTTGGCGCACTTGTCGGGCACCGCCACCTCGGTGCTGCCCGGGGTGTTGGGGTCGTACTGGGTGGCATAGACCCGGAAGGTGGCGAACGACGGCGGGTTGGCCGCACCGGCGCCGGGCGGGGCCGGGGAGGGCGACGTTCCCGGGCCTTCACCGGCGATGGCGGCTTGGGCCCCGCCGGGCGGGCCGGCCTGCTGGCCGGCCTCCGCCGCCCGCTGGGCGTCCCGGGGGGTGGGGTTGGAGTCACCGACGGAGGGGAGGGTGACGGGGGTACTCGAGGAGGTCTGGGCGCCCGCCGGCCCCGCCGAACCGGGGAGCAGGGCGCCGAGGGCCAGGACGGCGAGAACCACTCTTCGCATTCGCAAGCCGCTCACAGTAGTCGCGGGATGACGGCGAGCGGGGGACGGAAGATCAGTGGTGGACGGCGTGGTAGAGGTCGAGCGTGGCCGCCGCGGCGCGCTGCCAGGTGAACTTGGCCGCCTGCTCCCGGCCGGCGGCGACGAGGGTGGCCCGCAGATCCTCGTCGAAGGCCGCCCGTTCCATGGCGTCGGCGAAGCCCTCGGCGTCGCCGGGGTCGACCAGCAGGCCGGCGTCGCCGACCGTCTCAGGCGTGGCCCCGGCGCGGACGCCCACGACCGGCACCCCGGCCTCCATGCCCTCCAGCAGGGGCATGCCGAAACCCTCGTAGAGCGACGGGAAGACCAGGACCCGGGCGCCGGCCAGGAGGGCGGAGACCCTGCTGTCGTCGATGTAGCCGGTGCGTGTCACCTCGGGCTCGCCCAGGCCCCGCTTGCGCAAGAGGGCGGGGACGTCGAGCAGGGCGCTCTTGCCGCCGGCCAGCACGAGCCGGAGGTCGACGCCGCGGCGGCGCAGGATGCGCAGGGCGTCGAGGGCGAGGGGCAGGTTCTTTCGGGGCTCCAGGGTCCCGAGCATGAGGGCGTAGGGCGGGCTGGCCCCTTTGGCAGCGGTGGCCGGGGCGGGAGCGGGGGCGGCGCGGCCATGGCTGCCGTTGTGGATCACCGTGACCCGCTCGGCCACCTCGGGCAGCCAGCCCACCAGCTCCTGGCAGGTGAAGCTCGAGACGGTGATGATGGCGGCGGCCCGGCGCAGGATGTCGGGCAGGAGGCGGGCCATCCGGCGCACGCCGGGGGTCACCGCCTCCGGGTGATGGACGAAGCCGATGTCGTGCACGGTGACCACGATCGGCACCTTGCGCGACGGGGGGGCGATGAAGTTGGTGGCGTGGAAGACGTCACAGTCGACCAGCCACTCGACCGGCGGGAACTGGACCCGGTCCCACATGGCCCACAAGGGCCGAGCCGGGGCCAGCTTGCGTTCCACGCTCACGTTGCGGCGGTGGGGCGGGTCCAGGTTCAGGTGGCGGGCCGTGCGCCACGAGATGGGGAACACGACCATCTCGTCCTGCGGCGCCAGCTTGGCCGCGGCGTCGATCAGCTCGTGGGTGTACCAGCCAACCCCGGTCTTGGAACCGAGCAAGGGGGTGCCGTCGAAGCCGATCCGCATCCTCGGGCCCGGCTACGCCTGGCGCCGGCGCAGCCGGTGGGCGCGCCGTCGCTCGGCTACCGCCGTGCCCACCCTCGAGCCGTCGACCTCGATGTCGGGCTCGGGCTCGGGGTAGGGCGGGCCGTCGACCTTGATCCCGACCTCGGTGGTCGGCGGCGCGGGGGACGGCGACGGCGGGGGGGCTGGCGCGGCCGCGGCCCGCACCTCGGCCACGATCAGGTCCCGGTGCCGGGCCAGCTGGGACGGAAGGTCCTGGACGGCCACGGTGTCGCCCAAGGGCAGCTCCAGGCGGCCCAGCCGCTCGCCGATGGGGTCCAGCCGGTTCTCGGCCCCGGCCAGCCGCTGCCGCAGCTCCTGGTCGGGCGTGGGCAGCACCTCCATCGGCCGGCCAGCCTACCGCCCGAACCCTGATCCGCCGCCGGCCCGCGCCGGACGACCGCCCCGTTTAGGTTTGGTCGGCCGTGCTGCGGGTGCGGGATCGGGTGCTGACATGGGAGCGACCCCGGCTCATGCGGGTCGTCAACGCCAACCCGACTCCTTCTCCGATCCGGGCGCCCGCAGCCTGGAGCAGATCGTGTCGCGGGCGGGGGCCCTGGTGGCCGCCGCGGCGGACGTCATCGACGTGGGGGCCCAGTCGGCGTCACCGGCCGGGCTCCCGCCGATCCGGTGGACGAGGCGGCGGCGGTCGTGCCCGTCCTGCGGGGGCTGGACGCCGTCGTGGACCTGGGCCGGCCCATCCGCCCGGCCCTGTCCCGGAAGGACTTCGTGGGCGCCCTGACCCGGCGGGCCCCGGGGGAGCGGGGGGCGGACGTTGGGTGCCGTCGCCGCCCTGCGCCACGTGCCGGGGCAGATCTGCGGGTCCACGACGTGGCCGCCACGCTCGACATGCTGACCGTCCTCCACGCCCT
This sequence comes from Acidimicrobiales bacterium, assembly GCA_035494015.1. GTDB lineage: Bacteria > Actinomycetota > Acidimicrobiia > Acidimicrobiales > AC-14 > CADCTB01. Next base: position 63,221 of record DATJHJ010000030.1, on the reverse strand, counting down.
GACCGGCCCCGGAGCCGCCGCCGCGAAACGCCGATGGCGCCCGGGTGGACGCCGTGCTCGGGCGTCACGGCCCGGACCCGCATGCCCTGGCCGGCGAGCGACGCCGCCCACGCCGGGGCGCGGTCGGATACGAGGCACCGGTACGGCAGGCGGGAGTCGCCGACCAGGCGGCCCCCGAGGGGCTGGAGGATGGCGTGGAGCCAGGCGCCGTCGGCGGCCAGCTGCCGGCGGGCGCCGGCGGCCCATTCGGTGGGGGCCAGGGCGGCCTCGGCCACGATCAGGTCGAGCCCCGACACGGGCCGGACCTCCCGGTAGCCGAACAGCTCCCGCAACAGCCGCCGGTCACGGCTCCACGCCACGCCGGTACGGGCCGCCCCCGTCTCGTAGAACTCGGCGGCGGAGCGCAGCACGATCACGTTGTCGACGTCGGCGCCCGCGAGCGTGGCGGCCGCAGGGTCCGGCAGGAAGTCGACCGTCGACTCCTCGACGACCAGGGTCGAGGCGGGATGGCGCTCGGCGGTGTCGAGCAGCCCCTCCCGGTCCAGGGTCAGCCCGGACGGTGACTGCGGGTTGGACACGACGACGAGCTGTGGCCGCTGCGGCACCCGGCTGATCGCCCAACCGCGGGCCGACCGGAACCGCAGCTACACGTGCTCGTCGGGCCCGGGGCGGGGCGGCCGTGGAGGGGTGCGGGTCGTCGCGCAGCCGCTTGAGGACCTGCTGGTCGAGGCGGTCATGCAGCGCGTGGACGGCCCGGAGCTGGCGGAGGCCATTCGCATGCAGGGCCGCGACGACGAACAGCGTGCGGCCGCCGAAGGGTTCGCGGCCGCCGAGGCAAAGCTCGAAGAGCTCGCGGCGGGCTGGGCCGAGGACCGGATCTCGCGGGAGCGGATGGTCGCCAGGAAAGGCGTCGGGGCGCGCCTGGAGCCGCCAAGCGACGGCACGGCCGGCAACGTGGCACGAGCGTCCTCGACGGTTTCGTCCAACAGCCGGGCGTACTGAGGGCCGCGTGATCGGATCTGAGCCTGGAGCGCCGCCGAGCGGTCGTCGGCACGCTCGTGGATCGGATCGCGATCGGGCCCGCCCATCAGGGGCTCAACCGGTTCGATCTAGAACGAGTTGACCTGATGTGGAGGACCTGACCTGCTGTGAAGAGTCTGACCTTACGGTCCCCTAGTTCGCGTCGTGCAGTCTGGGGCCAGGAAGACGACCGGCACGCCCTAGGCTTGCGCCAGACAAGAAGCCCAAGACCCGTGCCCGGTGCACCCAGTCCCGACTTGGCATTCCTGTTTGGCGAGCTCGGCGAGCAGGCCTCGGCTCCAGCCTTTGGCCTGCAGGTCGAGATAGGCGTAGGCGATCCGCCGATAATGGGCATCCGGGCGACCCCTGCGACCACGGCCAAGAAGGCGGCGAAGGCGGTGCGCTCGGCCGCAAACGGCTGATCAAGTAACCCGCCGGAAGGGCCGATCCTGGAGGTATGCGCCCCCCGGGGTTCCCGTGTCGCTCGCGCCGCCGGAGGCGGCAGCGATGATCGCCCTTCTCCTCGCCGAGGTGACGCTGGCGTTCGTCGTGTCCTGCGCCGACGCGGTGGGGGACGAAGGCCGGCCGGCGGGGGAGCGCCTGGCCCGGGCCCTGCTGTGGATGGTCACCCTGACCCGGTGGTTCACCCACCGAAACGTGGCCAAGTTGGGACGTTTTGGGGCCGTGGTGTGGTTCTTGGTGACGATGGGTTGGTTGCTCACGCTGGAGTACGACCGGCTGGGGAGCCGAGCATTTCCGATCGCCGCCGAAGCGACCATGGGTTTCGTCGTCTACTGCGTGGACGCCCTGTCGGCCGACCTGGCCAACAAGCCCGCCCGCCGGCTCCTGCGCAGCCTGGTGTGGGTGGTCCCGATCGTCTCCTATCTCCGCGACGACGACAGCGTGGCCCTGATCGCCGCCACCGTGACCCTGTGGGGGCTGCTCACGACCGGCTGGCTGCTCGCCCTGCTCACCGACCGGATCGCCACCCCGCTGAGCGCCTGGATCCCCACGTGAACCTGCTCCATGCGTTCCGGGAGCGCCGGCCCTTCCCCGGGCAGGACCCGTGGGTGGTCGCCGACGACGACGGGTCCTACCTGCTCGTGCAGACCGCGGGTGGGAACCGGCGCATCGTCGTCAAGCGGTTCAAGGACTTCGACCGGATGGACCGCAACACCGAGACGGTCATCTGGTCGGCCCACGGCGCCGAGCGCCAGGTCTGGGCGCCCGAGCTGCACGAGATCGACGGCCGCTGGTACGTCTACTACGCGGCCAGCGACGGGCGCAGCGCCAACCACCGGACCTACGCCCTGGTGGGCGACGGCCCGCTCGGCCCCTACCAGCCCCTCGGGCCGGTGGTCGACCGGGGCCACGACGTGTGGGCCATCGACCTCACCGTCTTCGCCGACGGCGACCGCCTGTACGCCCTGTGGTCCGGCTGGGAAGGCCCCGACGACGGCTTCCCCCAGAACCTGTACATCGCGCCCATGTCGAACCCGTGGACCATCGACGGCGAGCGGCGGTGCCTGTCGCGACCGCAGCACGGCTGGGAGATGAGCGTCGCCCCGGTCAACGAGGGCCCGGAGGTCATCCGGCACCCGGCGACCGGCCGCCTGTTCGTGCTCTACGCCGCCGACGCCAGCTGGACCCAGGCCTACAAGATGGGCCTGCTGGAGCACACCGGGGGCGACGTCGCCGATCCCAGGTCCTGGGAGAAGCTGCCCCGCCCCTTCTTCGTCGGCGGCGGCCACGGCTGCGTCGTCGACACCCCCGACGGGCCCCGCCTGGTCTACCACCGCAAGGTGAGTGGCGATCCCGGCTGGGCCGACCGCGAGATCCGCTGGGCCGCCCTCGACTGGGACGACGACGGCTACCCCGTCGTCCGCTCGCCCGGCCCCACCGGTCGCACCTCGACCAGCGCGCCCGGGCCCGGCGGGATGGGCCCTGGCCGCCAGGGGCTCGACCGGGTGGCCTGATCGCGTCACCGCCGCAGTAGCCAGTAACCTCGGGACCGGCGTGGCCTCCCCCGTTGATTTTCACAACGTCTCGACCGTCGGCCTGGAGTCGTCGCCGGTCGCCGCCGCCCTCGCCGGTCTCCGGGCCAACGAGGCCCGCTACTTCAAGAACAAGTACGACCACGACTTCACGGTGGAGCCGGCCAGCGACGCCGCCGACACCATCGAGTGGGTGCACCGGATCCTCAAGGAAGAACGGGACATCGTCATCTCGTCCCCGCCCCTGGAGGCCACCGCCTTCCAGGTCGAGAACATCCGCATGGCCTACGTCTTCTACGAGAGCGGCCTGTCGATCAACGTGATGTACACCGTCGACGGCCCCGAGAAGCGGGCGGTCGGGTTCAAGCTCTCGGACGGGATGGAGATACCCGAAGAGCTCGCCTCCCGGTTCAAGTTCGCCAGGCAGAAGTCGAAGTTGGCCGGGACCATCCGCGGCTCCTACTTCGTCATCAAGAACGAGTACTGACCGCAGCCCGGCCGGTCAGGGCAGGGGACGGTCGACGATCGGGAGGAGCCGGGAGTCCTCCAGCGCCGCCGTCCGGTGGCCGATGCCGGCCAGGTAGCCCTCGTCGGTGGCGAAGGCGAAGAAGTCGGCCACGCTGGCCTGGCGGATGAGCATGACCAGGTCCCACCGCTCGTCGCCGGGCCCCACGAACCAGGGGCCGCCGGCGCCGAAGAAGGTCACCGAGCCGCCGCGGGCCGCCAGGAACGGGAGGGTGTGGCGAACGTAGCGGTCGTAGGCGTCGGCGCCGGAGATCGGCTGGGCCGGGGCCAGCGCGGGGAACTCGGAATAGTCGGCCCATTCTCGGAACCGCAGCAGGTTGAGCATGGTGACCGGGCCGTCGATGCCCCGCCGGAACAGGGCCCGGGCGCTCTCGTCGGACGGGTCGAGGTACACCTGCGTCAGCGCCGCTCGGCCCAGAAGCAGTCGACCCGGTACGGGACGGCCAGCTGGTCGCGCCCGCTGGTGTCCGGGTGCTCGGCCAGGATGCGGCGCACCTCGTCGAGCACCTCGGCCCGCTCGTCCGCCGGGAGGACGGCCACGTGGCTCACCCCCCGTATCCGGTCGACGATGCCCTCCGGCGTGGTGGGCTGCTCGTGACGGAAGGTCGCGCTGTGCAGGGGGCCGAACCCCGGCCGCGCCCCCAGGGCCGACTCCCGCCAGTTCTCGTGGTCCCGCCACGGGGCGCGACGCTCGACGTGATCCATCACGCCCCACACCCGGTCGACCCAATCGACGGCGCGGTCCCGGGCGTTCCACACGATCCCCACCCGGCCGCCCGGCCGCAGCGCCCGGGCCAGCTCGGCGAAGGCGGCATCGGCGTTGAACCAGTGGAAGGCCTGGGCCACGCACACCGCGTCGAGCGACGACGACCGGACCGGCAGGGCCTCGGCGGTGCCGGCGACGAGCGGCACCTCGGGCAGCAGTTCCCGGAACACCTCGCTCATCCCCACGACCGGCTCGACGGCGACGATCGCCGCCCCCGCGGGGACCAGCAGGCGGGTGAGCTTGCCCGTTCCCGCCGCCAGGTCGACCACGACCGCGCCGGGGCCGATCCGCAGGTTCTCGACCAGCCAGGCGACGACCGCAGGCGGGTAGGACGGCCGGGAGCGCTCGTAGGCCGCCGCCTCGCGCCCGAACCCGACGGCGGCGACCTCGTGGACCAATCAGACCCCGGTCACACCGTCGAGCAATTCCCGGGTGGCGTCGGCGTGGCCGGCGTGGCGGGCCGTCTCCTCGATCAGGTGGAGCAGGACCCACCGCAGGTCGATGCCGGGATGGCCGGGATGGTGGCAGGCCGCGTCAAGGTCCGCCCCCCGCACCGTGGCGTCGGTCGCCGCCGCCCGCCGGCGGTAGGCGTCGACCACCTCGGCGAAGGGGCGGTCCCGGGGGACGGTGAACTCGTCCTCGCTGCGGGACACCGGCTCGCCCCGAAGCGTCCCGTCGATCCACCGCCACTCGACGTGGGCCAGATGGTTGACGATCCCGGCGATGGCGATGAGCTTGCCATCCGGCCGCCACCGGGCCTGGTCCTCGTCGAGCCCCTCCGCCTTGCGCAGCACGGACTCGCGCAGGAACTGCAGCCAGCCGAGCAGGAGCTCCTTCTCGTCGCCGGGCGGGACGGGAAGGGCCACGGGCGGACGGTAGCCCGCCTCAGCTCGAGGCGAACTCGAGCCCGACGACGGACTCCAGGGTGGCGCTCAGGGCGTGGAGCGACACCGACCAGGTCAGGTCGCCCACCACCCCGTCCGCGGGCACGCCGCCCCAGCTCTGGAAGGCCTCGACTGCGGCGGCGGTCAGCGGGCCGAAGTCCTCGTCGATGGGGCCGGGTGTGGTCCCCCACTGGCCGGGGGCGCCGTTGGTGAGCACGTTCTGGAGCCGGGCGACGACCAGGCCGGTCGAGCCCTTCTTCAACACCGGCATGGCGCCCCCGTTGGGCAGCGCGGCCCAGGTGTTCGGGCCGACGATCCCGTCGACGGCCAAGCCGGCGCCCTCCTGGAACTCCTTGACCGCGGTTTCCGTGAGGGGGCCGAACACGCCGTCGACCACCAAGCCCAGGTTCGGCGTCCGCCGCAACGCCCGCTGGGCCCGCCGGACCACGTCGCCACTCGCCCCCGGACCGATGGTGGGTTGCCCCGGATTGGACACGTCCGCCCCCTCTCGTCGACCCGCGGAACGCTAGCCGCCGGAGCGGCGGGCCACGCCCGGCTGGTTGACCGTCGCGAAGTCGTTGTCCTCCCACACGTTCTTCCCGCATGGGGGCATGAGCGTGCCGTCCGAGCCGTCGAACTCGCCGTTGTTGCGACCGCGGTTGCCGATGGCGGTGTTGCCCGGGGCGCGAAGCGGGAGGCCGTCGAGGGCGATGCCGTACGACGTGTTGCCGTCGACCACGTTGTCGCGCACGACGTTGTGCACCGGCGGCATGGGCAGGGGCATGCTGAACAGGCGGATCCCGCAGCCCCGGCCGCTGCGACCGTTGCCGCTGGAGACGTTGGCGATGATCTCGTTGTGCTCGTTCGGGGGGGTGCCGACGCAGGGGGGCTCGTCACCGGGGTTGTCGCAGGTGGCGAGGACGACGATCCCGTCGCAGCCGCTGCCGGTGACGGTGTTGCCCTCGACCCGGTTGTGGTTCGCCGCCGGCCCCTCGATGCGGATGCCCATGGTCTGGCGACCGGCGTCGGGGAAGGGGACGTGGGACATGTCGTGGTCGGCGACCGTGTTCTCGAGGATCTGGTTGCCCGTGGCCTGGGGGCCGAGCGAGATGCCGCTGAAGGGGCCGTTCCGGCGCAGGACGTTGCCCTGCACCCGGTTGTCGCTCGAGCGGTTGATGACGATGCCGTCGCCGAAATCGCCGTCGGTCGAACCGACATTGTCCTGCACGGTGAGACCCTCGACCACATTGGCGCCGCCGCCCTCGATGGCCACCCCGGCGTCGAAGCGCTCGATGGTGCCGTTGCGCACCGTGCAGTCCCGCACGCCGCGGAACAGGATGCCGGGGCCCCGTTCGCCGGAGTCGCCGGTGGACGAGACCGTGTGGCCGCCGAGATCCACGGTGACCCCGTCGGCGGCGATCACCAGGGCGGGGCCCGCCTCGCACACCAGGTCGGCGGTGAGCACGGTGTCGGACACGATCTCGGCCCCGCAGGCCATCGGCGCACCACCGCTCATGGCCCGATGGTAGAGCAGGTCCCCGCTGACCCCGACCCCTTACTACGATGGGCCCGTTCGACGGTCAGTGGCGACAACGACGGGGAGGCCTGCAGTGGAAGAGCTGACGAACAAGCCGGTCACGGCGATCGTGGCGTACGAGGTCTCGGCGGAGGACTCGGAGCGCTTCCTCGACTCGTGGAACCGGGCCCAGGCGTTCATGAAGAACCAGCCCGGTCTCATGAGCACCAAGCTGCACAAGGCGGTATCGGCGGCGCCGGACTTCCGGTTCGTGAACGTGACCCGCTGGGAGAACCCGGACGCGTTCCGGGCCGCCACCCAGAGCCAGGGCTTCCAGGAGGCGTCCGGCCGGCTGAGCGCCTTCTCCATCCACGCCGCGGTCTACGAGGTCGTCGCCACGTAGCGTCATCGGTGAGCCGACGGTCGGGCTCACGGCGGCCCGGGCGCGGGTGACGTGCATCCGCCGCTTCCTCATAGAAGCTTCATGGGATCCCCTTCGTGACCCAACACCAGAAGGAGATCGTCCCACCATGACCCGCCACTCCCGGACCTCGATGGTGGCCATCGCCGCGGGCGCCGCCCTGCTCGCAGCCTGTTCGTCGCCGACCGGAACGCCGTCGTCCGGCCCCGGCCCCGCCAGTACGGTCGCGGCCTCAGGCGGCATCCACAAGATCAGCCACGTCATCGTCATCATGCAGGAGAACCGCTCCTTCGACACGTACTTCGGCACCTATCCGGGTGCCGACGGCATTCCCATGAAGGATGGCCAGCCCACAGTGTGCCTGCCCGCTCCAGCCGGACCGTGCCGGAAGCCGTTCCACGACGATGCCGACGTCAACGGCGGCGGCCCGCACGGCGAGGTCAACGCGGTCGCCGACGTGGACGGTGGCAAGATGGACGGGTTCGTCGAGTCGGTGACCAAAGCGGCGAAGGGGTGCGCCGACCCGAACAACCCGGCCTGCGCCAACGGCAACGGCTCCGATGTGATGGGGTGGAAGGACGCTCGCGAGATCCCGAACTACTGGGCCTACGCCCAGAACTTCGTGCTTCAGGACCACATGTTCGAGCCCAACGCGTCGTGGAGCCTCCCCGAGCACCTCTTCATGGTTTCGGAGTGGTCGGCGCTGTGCTCGGAGGCCGGTGACCCGTCGAGCTGCGTCAACGCGCTGCAGAATCCCGCCAACCCGAACGTCGCCGCGGGCACGGCCACGTCGAAAGCGAAGGCCAAGGCCAAGGCCAAGGCCAAGGCGCCGGCCGGGGGGAAGGCGGCCGCCACGACTTCGACCACGGCGCCGTCTGGGACCGACGCGGAGGGCGACCAGGTTGCCCCGGTGAAGGGGCCCGACTACCCCTGGACCGACCTGACGTACCTCCTGCACAAGAACAACGTGAGCTGGGGGTACTACGTGGTGACCGGGACGGAACCCGACTGCCAGAACGACGCCGCCCTCAGCTGCGCGCCGGTCAAGCAGGACGCCAAGACGCCGGGCATCTGGAACCCGCTGCCCTTCTTTGACACGGTCCGTCAGGACGGCCAGGAGGCCGACATCCAGTCCGTGGCGAACTTCTACAGCCAGGCCAAGGCGGGGGCGCTGCCGGCGGTGTCGTGGGTGGTGCCGTCGGGCGCGGTCAGCGAGCACCCGCCGGGCGCGACTTCTGCGGGTCAGGCCTATGTGACCAGCCTGGTCAACGCGGTGATGAACGGGCCGGACTGGAGCTCGACGGCCATCTTCCTGGCGTGGGACGACTGGGGCGGCTTCTACGACCACGTCGTCCCCCCCAAGGTCGACGAGAACGGCTACGGGCTACGCGTCCCCGGCCTCGTGATCAGCCCTTACGCCAAGAAGGGCTACATCGATCACCAGACCCTCAGCTTCGACGCCTACGCCAAGTTCATCGAGGACGACTTCCTGGGCGGCCAGCGGCTGGACCCGGCGACGGACGGCCGGCCCGATCCCAGGCCCGACGTACGCGAGGACGCCAAGCAGCTCGGCGACATCACGGCCGCCTTCGACTTCACGCAGCCCCCCCGGCCGCCCATGACACTGCCCGAGCGCCCCGCACCGGGGCCGGCCTCGATCCCCGGGACCTGAGGAACCGCCTGGCTCAGCGGATGCCGGTGTCGCAGCGGACGGCCACGAGCGCGACGGCGCGGGCGCCGACCGTCACCTGTGATGGCTCCACCTGGCACCCCGTGCCCGGCCCCGGAGCCGGCAATGTGGCCCGGACGGTATAGGAGCCGGGGGCAACAACCGCGCTGAACTGCCCGTCCAGGCCGGCCCGGCGTTGAGCGGCGATGGTGGTGTCCGCGCGCACGAGCTGGATGTCGGCTGGATGTCGGCCGTGCCGGGACGGGGGGCGCACTGGGGATCGGGTGGTATGCGCTCGACCGGGCAGACCGGGCTAAAGAGCACCGTGCCCCGCACGGCCGCGACTGCCGCCGCCGGGGTTGTCGTCGATGTCGCGACCGCGCCGGCGGGAGCGGTGGTCGAGGTCGTGGCGGGTACGACGGTGCTCGGCCCTCCGCCCAGCGTGCCGGACGTGGGCACGATCGTGGTGGGGCGGGCTTGGCCCTCGGACCGTACCGCCGACTCCGGATTGCCGCAGGCGGTCGCAACGGCGAATGTCATGACCACCGCGCCGAGCCCGCGGCGGACGAGAGGAGAATGCACGTCTCCAGTCTGACGAACCTGGCGATCCCGTTCCCTCTGGTAGCCATTGGGACGTGAAGCGCGCCCTGGTGATCGGCGGGAGCGTCGCCGGCCTCCTCGCCGCCCGTGTCCTCACGGACCACGCCGACGAGGTGGTGGTCGTCGACCGGGACGAGCTGGGCATCGCCCCCGCCGGACGGAAGGGCGTGCCGCAGGGACGGCACGTACACGGGCTTCTCGCCCGGGGCCTGGAGGAGATGGAGCGACTGTTCCCGGGCATCATGGCGGAGCTCGCCGCTGAGGGCGCTGAGGTCGCCGACCCGGGCATCGATCTCCACTGGTACGTGGCGGGTGAACGGAAGCCTCCGGCGGGGATCGGGAACGGCATCGCTTGCACCCGGCCCTTTCTCGAGGCCCACCTGCGCCGGCGGCTGACCGCTCTCCGCGCGGTCACGATGGTCCATGGTCGAGTCGACCGCCTCACCGCCACCGACGGCACGGTCGACGGCGTTGTACTCGAGGCGCCGTCCGAAACGACCGCTGGCGAGCACCTCAAGGGTGACCTGGTCGTCGACTGCTCCGGGCGTACCAGTCGCGCCGACGCCTGGCTGGGCGCGCTGGGGTACGACGCGCCGCCCCGCCGGACGGTGAACGTCGAATTGGGTTATGCCACGCGGTTGTTCCCCCGTCAGCCCGGGGACCGACTCGGCGGCGCCCGAGGCATTCTCTCCGTGGTCGAGCGAGCCGACGGGTTCCGGGGGTCGGCGGCCTTCGCCGTCGAGGGGGCGCGGTGGATCGTGACGGTCGGTGGCTACCACGACGACCGTCCCACGATGGACCCCGCCGACTTCTCGTCCCGCCTCGCGACGGACCCCGCCGTCCCGCTGCAGGGGTTCGCCGCCCGCGACGACGCCCTCACCGACGTCGTCACGTTCCGGTACCCGGCCAGCGTGCGGCGCGACTACGACCGCTGTACGAGGCTCCCCGGCGGCTTCCTCGCCGCCGGGGACGCGGTCGCTTCGTTCAACCCGATCTACGGCCAGGGGATGACGTCCGCCGCCCTTCACGCGGCCCAGATCGGCGCATACCTCGACTCTGGCGCCACGCCGTTCGAGCCGGCCGCCGGCTACTTCCGGCGGTTGCGCTCCGTGGTCGATTCGGTATGGACGCTGTCGACGACGGCCGACTTCCGGCTGAGCCATGTCACCGGCGACCGGCCGCGGGGTTTGTGGCTGACCCAGCACGTCAATGACCTCTACACCCAGGCGACACTGCGTGACGTCGCGACGCACCGCCTCTTTCTCCGGGTCCTCAACCTCCAAGCGCGCCCTGAGCTGATGGCCCGCCCCGACCATCTCCTGCGGGCCTGGCGGGCATCGCGCCGGCCTCTCCCGGTAGACGCCGCACGCGCTCCCTGACCGCAGGCAGCCCGCGACGACATTGCGGTGGTCGTGGAACAGCCCGTTGGTGTCCGCCGACAAGGTGTCTCGCGCTCAGGTACTCGCAGGATCGTCGAGCGCGACCACGACGGACGTGCCGTCTGTGTTGAATGACACGGTGACATGAGCGCCAAGGGCGCTGGTGGCATGGCAGGGGCCGGGCGGATGCCCAATTCGGCACGGGCTCGGCGGATGGAGCACGAAGCTGGGGGAAAAGGACACCGAGCCGGCCAGGGGTCCGGGTGCGAGCTGCACGCTGGCTTGGTCGGCGCCGTCGCCGATGTAGGGCTGGCCGCTCGTCTCCCCCGTGCCCGCGGTCTCGTCCAGGTTTGCGTGCAGGCCAACGTTGAAGCCGGTGGTCTCCGTGCCGCTCACGTCGATCACCACGTGCATCCGCCCGCTCAGCTCGACGGTCTCGCCGCCGACGCTGGAGCGGATCGTGCCCGTGAAGGGCATCTGGCTGTTCCAGTTGTGGCCGCTGGGCGCCCACGCCGCGCCGGCGAGAGGGAAGAATATGAGCGCTGAGGCGAGCGCGGTGATGACGCCGGGCCGCTGGAAACCGAACCGTCGCAATGTGCTCCTTCTCGGACGACGACCAGATCGTCGTCCCCGCGAGCACCGCGCCCGTGGTGGCCGGAGCGTAGCCGTTGGGTGGCCGGGCACCCGGTGCGGACGACCGGCGCACACCGTGCGAGATCAGACGCCGTTGGCGGACGCCTCCAGCACGAACTTGCCGGAGCGGCGGTGCACGATGGCCGCGGCGTCGAGGGTGTACCAGCCCACCCCGGTCCGGGAACCGAGCAGGGGGGTGCCGTCGAAGCCGATCCGAATCCTCGGGCCCGGCTACGCCTGGCGCCGGCGCCGCCGGGAGGCGCGGCGCCGTTCGTCGGCAACGGCGGCCTCTGAACCCTCGACGACGATCTCCGCCTCCGCCTCGGGCTCGGGGCCCGGCGGGGGTGGCGGTGGCGGGGGCGGAGGCGGTGGGGGCGGGGCCGCGGCCCGGACCTCGGCCACGATCAGGTCCCGGTGGCGGGCCAGCTGGGTGGGCAGATCCTGGACCAGGCGGCGGCCGAGCTCGCTGATGGCCCGGCGCAGCTCGGCGGTGGCTTCGTGGACCTCGGCGGCCACCGTGTCGCCCAGGGACAGCTCGAGCCGGCCGAGCCGTTCGCTGATGGCGTCGAGCCGGTCCTCGACGCCGGCCAGCCGCCGTCCCAGCTCCTGGTCGGGTGTGGGCAGCACCTCCATCCGCCGGCCAGCCTACCGGCCGGCGCCGGCACCGCCGTTAGGTTGGCGGCCGTGCTGCGGGTGCGGGACCGGATAGTGACCTGGGAGCGGCCCCTGCTGATGGGGGTCGTCAACGCCAACCCCGACTCCTTCTCCGATCCGGGCACCCGGAGCCTGGGGGAGATCGTCCTCCGGGCCGGCGCCCTGGTGGCGGCGGGCGCCGACGCCCTCGACGTCGGCGCTCAGTCGGCCATCACCAACCGGGCGCCCGCCGATCCTGCCGACGAGGCGGGCGCGGTCGTGCCGGTCGTCCGCGAGGTGGTCGCCCGGTGGCCCGGCGTGCTGGTCTCGGTCGACACGTTCAAGCCCGCGGTGGCCGAGGCCGCCCTGGCCGCGGGGGCCCACCTGGTCAACGACGTCTCCGGCCTGCGGGACCCGGAGCTGGCCCGCCTGTGCGCCGACGCCGGGGCCGGCCTGGTCGTCATGCACACCTCGGCGCCGCCGCTGGTCCGCCGCCAGGACCCTGGCCTCTACGGCGACGTGGCCGCCGAGGTGGCCGCGTTCCTGGCCGCGCGGGTGGCGGCGGCCGTCGACGCCGGGGTCGGCATCGACTCGATCGTGGTCGACCCCGGGGTCGACTTCGCCAAGACCCCGGGGCAGTCGGTGGCCCTGCTGCGGGGGCTGGACGCCGTCGTCGCCCTCGGTCGCCCGGTGCTCCTGGCCCTGTCGCGGAAGGACTTCGTCGGGGCGCTGACCCGCCGGCCGCCGGCGGACCGGGGCGCGGGCACGCTCGGCGCGGTGGCGGCGGTCCGCCACGTGCCCCAGCAGATCCTGCGGGTCCACGACGTGGCCGCCACGCTGGACATGCTGACCGTGCTCGACGCCGTCGCCGGCCCCGATGCGCCGCCGGCCGACCTGGTGCTGCCCGAGGAGCTGCGCCACCAGTCCCGCTGAGACCCGCGCAGGCGGCTCGGCCAAAAGGGGGGTTGGCCGAGCCCGCCTGGGGGTCTACCCGGCCTCGCTGAAGGCCGGGGGGCTGGTGCGGACCGCGCCGAGGGCGGCGGCCAGCACGGGGCGGTCCGTGTCCCGAGGGGCGAAGACGCCGAGGGCCCCGGGGTGGACGCCGTGCTCGGGCCCGACGGCGCGGACGCGCACGCCCTGGCCGGCGAGCACGTCGGCCCACTCGACCGCATCATCGGAAACGAGGTAGCGGTAGGGCAGCTCGGACCCGGTCAGGCGGCCGCCGAGGGGTTGGAGGATGGCGTTCAGCCAGGCCCCGTCGGCGGCCAGCCGTCGCCGGGCTTGGTCGGCCCAGCCGGTGGCGGCCAGGGCGGCCTCGGCCACCAGGGCGTCGAGCCCCGAGATGGGCCGGGCCTCGCGGTGGCCGAACAGCTCACGCAGCAGCCGCCGGTCGCGGCTCCAGGCCACGCCGGTGCGCGTGGCGCCCGTGCCGTAGAACTCGGCGGTCGAGCGCAGCACGATCACGTTGTCGACGTCGGCGCCGACCAGCGTTGCCGCGCCGGGGTCGGGCAGGAAGTCGACGGCGGCCTCGTCGACGACGAGGGTCGACGCCGGATGTCGCTCGGCGGCGTCGAGCAGGCCCTCGCGGTCCAGGGTCAGCCCGGACGGGAGTTGGGGGTTGGACACGACCACCAGCTCGGCCACGTCGAGGGCCTCGTCGAGCTGGGCGACGGAGGGCAGCTGCTCGCCCGGGTACCGGGAGAAGCCGCGGGTGGGGAAGACGTCGAGCACCTCGCCCCAGGCCGGCAGGGGGACGGCGACGGCGTGGTGGGGGACCAGGCGCCCGAGGTCCCAGAGGAACTCCGCCGGGCCGCGGCCGGCGATGAGCTCGGACGGGTCGACGCCCAGCGCAGCGGCGTAGGCAGCCTCCAGGCGCTCGGCGGCGTGGTCCGGCGGGACGGCGACGTCGGCGGCCGTCAGCGCATGGAGGGCGTCGAGCACTGCGGCCGGCGGCCCGTACGGGTTCAGGCCGGCGGACAGGTCGAGCCGCGCTGGGTCGCCGCGGCGGAGCCGGTGCTCCGCCAGGTTGGTCGTGCGCTCGTGCCCCATCGCCGTTCACCCGTTCCTTTCCACCGTGACAAGAGGTATTTCGACAGAAAGGGCCCATTCCTGAAACGGTGCTGGCTGGCGTGTCCCGCAGGGGTGCCAGCACCACTGGAGGAGGGCCGGCGGCCGGGGAGGCGGGAGCCCCGGCCGCCGGCGGTGGGGGGATCTCTACGCCGCGGGATCCTCGTCGGTGGGGTGCACGGCCTGGCCGTGGCGGTCCTCCGCCCACGCCGCCGCCTCCCGGCACAGGGCGGGGTGGAACTTCCACCGCATCAACTGGCGCTCGGTGGCCTCCAGATCCTCGCCCAGCTCCAGCAGGCTGAGGGCCAGCCGGCGCGCTCGCCGGCGCTGCTGCTCGTGGGCCGGGGTCTGGAGCTGGGCCTCCTGCCAGGCCTGGTGGGCGGCGGCCAGGTCGGGCGGCAGGCGGAGGATCTGCCGCCGGTTCAGGGGCGGGAGCTTGCGGCGCACGGCCAGGATCCCGTCGGCCCGAGCCTCGGCCAGGTCGAACTGGCAGCACCGGGACAGGGCCCGCATGAACGGCGAGTGGCGGCCGCCCTTGGACCCCAGGCCGAGGGCCTGAGCGGTGGCGGCCAGGTCCAGGTCGAACCCCTCGGGGGACGAATCGAGCCCGGCGGCGAGGCGGCGGATGAGCCACGTGGTGGACGGGCCGAGGATGCCGAGCCAGAAGCGCTCGACGTAGGCGGAGCGGGGGTCGTGGCCGAGGGCGTCGATGACGCCGTCGGGCCAGGGTCGGATGGGGAGAACCGCCACCGGCGCGACGTCGGTGGGGACCAGCGAGACGGTGCTCACGGGAAGCCTCCAGGAGAGGGGCGAGTCAGAGAAGTTCACCAGGGGGAGGTTCGTGTCATCTCATTGTTCTTGACGCAGCGCGCTATTGTCAAGGGGGTCGCGTCCTGGACCGGCGACGGGAATGTCGACCTGCGCGGTAGGGTTTCTACGGTCTGAAACCGCTCTTTTCCGAGGATCGACGCCCATGCCCACATTCCGTGACCTGCTGGCCCAGGCCAAGTCGTCCATCCGCGAAGTCGACACCGCGGCGGCCGAGGCCGCCATCGCCGCCGACCCCGCCACCGTGGTCCTCGACGTGCGCGAGCCCGACGAGTACGAGCAGGGGGCGCTGCCCGACGCGGTGCACATCCCGCGCGGCCACCTGGAGAGCCAGGTCGAGAGCCGGCTGACCGACAAGTCGGCCCCGGTCGTCGTGTATTGCGCCGGCGGCACCCGCTCGGCCTTCGCCGCCCGCACCCTGGCCGAGCTGGGCTACACGGACGTGGTCTCGATGGCCGGCGGGTTCAACAAGTGGAAGAACGAGAACCGGGCGTGGGCCGCCCCCCGCACGCTGTCCGCAGACCAGCGCAACCGCTACCAGCGCCACCTGCTCCTGCCCGAGGTGGGCGAGGCCGGCCAGCAGAAGCTGCTCGACGCCAAGGTCCTCCTGCTGGGCGCGGGCGGGCTGGGCTCCCCGGCCGCCCTCTACCTGGCCGCCGCCGGCGTGGGCACGCTGGGCATCGTCGACATGGACGTGGTCGACGAGTCCAACCTGCAGCGCCAGATCCTCCACAACATGGACCGGGTCGGGGACCGCAAGGTCGACTCAGCCAAGAAGACCCTGGTCAGCCTCAACCCGGATGTGAACGTGGTCACCTACGACGTCCGCCTGGGGGCCGACAACATCCTCGAGGTGATCGACGGGTACGACGTCATCGTCGACGGGACCGACAACTTCCCCACCCGCTACCTGGTCAACGACGCCTCGTTGGTCAAGCGCATCCCGGTGGTCCACGGGTCGATCTTCCGCTTCGACGGGATGGTCACCGTCTACAACCCCTTCGTCGGGCCCTGCTACCGCTGCCAGGTGCCCGAACCGCCGCCGCCGGAGCTCGCCCCGTCGTGCGCCGAGGCCGGCGTGCTGGGCGTGCTCCCCGGCATCATCGGCTCCATCCAGGCCATGGAGGCCATCAAGCTGATCCTCGGCCTCGGCGACCCCCTCGTCGGCCGGCTGCTGGCCTACGACGCCCTGGAGCAGTCGTTCCGCACCTTCAAGATCAACCGCGACCCGGCCTGCCCGGCGTGCGGTCCCGACGCGGGCGAGATCGTCATCGCCGAGTACGACGAGCTGTGCATGCCGCACCCCAAGCAGGTCCCCGCCGCCTAGCAGGACTACTGCGAACCGCCACTACTCCCCGAAGGACCTGACGGGTACGATATTCCCCTCGTACATCGGTTTAGGGGGGGTCATGCTGGGACGGTTCGGTCTGCCGCGGAGTAGTGCACGGCGGGGGATCGGCGGGATGGAAGGTGGACGGTCCCGGGCGGGCGTGGGCCTCATGAGCATGGCCCTGGTGGCCAGCCTGGCCGTGTCGTGCAGCAGCGGCAGCTCGTCGTCGTCCAAGACGAGCGCGGACAAGGTCCGTTCGGCCGAGGAGCAGTACAAGGCCAAGAACGGCGTCTACGGCACCCAGGACGAACTGGTAGCGGGCAAGTTCCTCGCCGCGCCCGTCAGCGATGTCGACATCATCCTGACCCCCGGCCAGGACGGCAAGCCGGCCGGCGCGTTCACGGTGGCGAGCGGGACGGTGAACGTCGCCGCCAACGCCGACCAGTGGATCAGCAGCGACAGCGGGTCCGGCCCGGGCTACTCGTCGAGCGCTTTCACCTACCCGCTCAACTCCAACCTCAACGAGCCCCTCATCATCATGGGCTCGGACTTCAGCCTGCAGCCGGGGCTGGCCACGAGCTGGGAGTCCATCCCGGTGGGCACCAACCGGAACACGGTCAAGGGCAATGCCGGCGCCCCCGCAGCCCTGCCCAGCACGCCCACGCCCTACCCCACGTGCGGCGGCATCGCCGACCGGCCCTTCTGCGCCGACACGTGGCGGTTCCACCTCCGCCAGGGGGTCACCTTCCACGACGGCCAGCCGTTCAACGCCGACGACGTCATCTGGACCTGGCGGGACCGCCAGCCCCTCAGCGGCTCTCCGTCCGACGGCGAGAACACCCTGGCCTTCACCATGGCCCTGCCCGGCGCCGCCGCCGGCTGCGCCACCAACCTGACCCTGTGCACCTGGGACTCGGTGGAGAAGATCGACGACTACACGGTCGACTTCACCCCCCGCACCCAGAACCTGCGCCTGCCCGAGCAGCTCGTGCACCCCAAGGGCGCCATCGTCGAGGTGCTGCGCGACAGCTCCGGCAAGCCGATGCCGTCGCCGGCATCAATGCAGACGCCCGGCCTGTCCAGCCCCCGCAACCAGGGCCGCCACCTCGACGGCAGCACCGCCGGCATCGCCGACGGCACCCTGGTCCTCGGCATGCCCAACCTGCCCGCCACCCCCCTGGCCACCGGGACCCCGCAGGGCACCGGCCCGTTCAAGTACGTGAGCTACAGCCCGACCACGCCCCAGGGCGGCGGCACCGCGGCCTTCGTGGCCAACACCAACTACTGGGGCACCCAGGCGGCCCAGGTCCACGGCATGAACTACACGTTCATCGCCGACCCGGCCGTCCGCACCGCCGGGCTCCAGGCCGGCACGTACGACCTGGACATCGACATCAACCCCCTCGACACCGAGGCAGTGAAGGCCAACGGCAAGCAGGTGGTCAGCGCCCCCTTCGGGCAGAACTCGCTGATCTACGTCAACAAGGTGGTCAAGACCTCGCCGGACAAGCCGGACATGACGCTCGTCCCCCCGGCCACGCCGGCCAACTACACCTTCAACATCGGGACGGACCCGAAGGTGCGCCAGGCCGTCTCGCTGGGCATCGACCGCCAGGCCGTCGTCAGCGCCGTCTACTCGGGCAACGCCGACCCCGGTCGGTGGATGTCGCCCCCGGGCGTGCTGGGGACGTTCAAGGACATGGTGCCGCCCCTCAAGACCGACGCGGCCCAGGCCAAGACCATCCTCGACGCCGACGGCTGGACCTGCGGGAACGCCAACCCCGGGGCCAACACGGCCTGCGGCAACAACGAGTTCCGCACCTGGCACGGTGACGCCCGCTTCACCACCGGTCGCCCGCTGCAGCTGTACATGATCGGCATCTCGCTGGTGCCCCAGGCCGGCTACGACCTGCTGCAGGCCCAGATGAAGACCATCGGGATCGACCTGAAGACGGAGCGGGGGGCGTGCGACGGGGCCGTCACCTGCACCGACGGCACCGTGGGCCGGGGCCAGATGTACAACACGACGCTCTGGGACCTCGACCTCGAGCTGCCCAACCAGAACGACGCCAACGCCGCCTTCCTCCCGGTGCTGCGCCAGGCCTGCTCGTCGGCCACCAACTTCCGTTTCGCCCCCGCCGACGGGGTGAACGCCATCGACCCGCCGGTGAACGACGTGTCGACCGGCGTCGTCGGCCGGAACAACGGCGGCGGTGTCTTCCCGTTCGGCAACACCCCGTGCAGCACCACCGCCGACGACACCCACACCCCGGCCAAGCTGGGCCCGATGGACACGCAGTGGGTGCCGGCGTCGAACAACGCCAAAACCCCCACCGACAACCAGAAGGCGGCCGCCAACATGATGGCCATCCTGGTCAACCAGGACCAGACCAACATCGTCATCCCCGTCGTCGGCCAGTACCGGATCTACGGGATGTCGAGCAAGGTCAAGCTGGGCGACCCGCACCCGTCCCAGACCAGCCAGCGGTGGGTGAGCCTCACGAAGTCCACATCGTCGTAGCGTGCGCGGCACCGGCCGCTATGCGGTCAGCCGGCTCTTGCTCGCGGTGCCCACCCTTTTCGGGCTGTCCTTCCTGAGCTTCGTCCTGGGCTCGGCGTCGGGCGACCCGTCGAGCAAGCTGGCCTCCGCCGGCCTGCCGCCCGAGATCCTCCCCACGCCTGAACAGATCGACGCTGTCCGCCACCGGCTCGGCTTCGACAAGCCCCTGCTGGTCCAGTACTGGCGGTGGCTGACCAAGGCGCTGCACGGGGATCTCGGGCGGTCGCTGCTCACCCACCGCGGGGTGACCGACGCCATCCGCGACGCCCTCCCCTCCACCATCGAGCTGGCCCTGAGCTCGGTGCTGATCATGGTCGTGCTCGCCGTGCCCCTGGCCCTGATCGGGGCCCGCACCCGGGGCCGCTGGCTGCCCCAGATCGTCCGCCTGGTCGAGCTCTCGGGGGCCTCGATCCCCGGGTTCTTCCTGGCCTACCTGCTGATCTACGTGTTCGCGGTCAAGCTCCACCTCGTGCCCGTCGTGGGCCAGTCCGGCTGGAAGAGCATGGTCCTGCCCGCCTTCACCCTCGCCGCCCTCCCGACCGCCCTGGTGGCCCGGCTCCTGCAGAGCTCGCTGGTCGAGGTCATGCGGGAGGACTACGTGCGCACCGCCCGCGGCAAGGGGCTAGCCGACCTGCGGATCTACCTGGGCCACGCCATGCGCAACGCGGCCCTGCCCGTCCTGACCGTCCTGGGCTCGATCCTGGCCAGCCTGATCGAGGGGGCGGTGGTGGTCGAGCTGATCTTCGGGCGGTCGGGGATCGGCAACCTGACGCTGGAGTCGGCCGGGTCGTCCGACTACCCCATGATGCAGGGCGTGGTGCTGCTGGCCGGCGTGGTCGTCGTCCTGTTCAACCTGGCCGTCGACCTGCTGTACCCGATCATCGACGTGCGGGTCCGGCTGGGGGCGCGGTCATGAGCGGCGGCCGCCGGCGGCGCGAGCACGAGGGCGCCCGCCCGCTGCGCCGGTTCCTCAGGGAGCCGACCGCTGTGGTGGGCGCCCTCCTGCTGATCGTGGTGACGTTCCCGCTGTACGCCGCCTCGTGGGTGGCGCCCGACGACCCCTACGTGGTCGACGTACCTCACCGGCTGGCCGGGTTCAGCCGCGCCCACCCCTTGGGGACCGACGGCCTGGGCCGGGACATGCTCTCCCGGATGCTGTACGGGGGCCGGAAGTCGGTCCTGCTCACCCTGGTCGTGACCCTCCTCATCACCTTCGTCGGCGTTTTCCTCGGCATCCTCGCCGGTATGCGCGGCGGGATCATCGACCGCCTCGTCGTGCAGCTGGTCGACATCGTGCAGTCCGTTCCGATCGTGATCGTCTCCATGGTCACCATCGCCGTCCTCGGCGCCGGGACGTCGAAGCTGATCTTCGTCATCGCCGTCCTGGGCTGGCCCCGACATACCCGGGTGGTCCGGGCCGCCACCCTGTCGCTGCGCGAGCGGCAGTTCATCGAGTCGTGCCGCGTGCTCGGCGCGTCGCGCCTGCGCATCGCCCTCCGGCACGTCGTGCCCAACATCGTGCGGCCCGTCGTCGTCCTCAGCACCCTCGACGTCGGGCGCATCCTCCTGCTCATCTCGACCCTGTCGTTCCTCGGCTTCGGCGCCCGCCCGCCCGCGCCCGAGTGGGGGTCGATGCTGGCCGACGCCCGCCGGTACTTCTTCGTCGCCCCCCGCCTGCTCATCATCCCCGGCGTGGCCATCTTCCTGGTCGCCCTGGGCGCCAACCTCTTCGGCGAGGGCCTGCGCGACGCCTTCGAGGCCCGGACCGGCTGACATGGCCGAGCCGCTCCTCACCGTCGAGGATCTCCGGGTCCAGTTCCGCACCGACCACGGTGTGGTCAAGGCGGCCGACGGCGTGTCGTTCTCGGTGTTCCCGGACGAGGTGCTCGGCATCGTCGGGGAGTCGGGCTCGGGCAAGACGGTCACCGCCCTGTCCGTGCTCCGGCTCCTGCCGCCCACCGCCCGGGTGACCGGCCGGGTGACCTTCGGCGGGCGGGACATGCTGGCGCTCCCCGCCGCCGAGCTGCGAGCCATACGGGGCGACCGGGTCGGCCTCATCTTCCAGGACGCCCTCGCTGCTCTGAACCCGCTGCACCGGGTGGGCAAGCAGATCGCCGAGGCAGTACGGGTCCACCACCACGGGACGTCGCGCGACGATGCGTGGAAGCGGGCCGTCGAGTTGCTCGGCCTGGTCGGGATCCCCACGCCCGAGGAACGGGCCCGGCAGTACCCCCACGAGTTCTCCGGCGGGATGCGCCAGCGGGCCATGATCGCCATGGCCATCGCCAACGACCCCGACGTTCTCATCGCCGACGAGCCGACCACCGCCCTGGACGTCACCACCCAGGCCCAGATCCTCGAGCTGCTGAAGGACGTCCGGCGGCGGACCCGGTCGGCCCTGATCCTCATCACCCACGATTTCGGCGTCATCGCCGGGGTGGCCGACCGGGTCCTGGTCATGTACGCGGGCAAGGTGGTCGAGTCGGGGACGGTGGACGAGGTCCTCCTCCGCCCGGCCCACCCGTACACCCGGGGGTTGATCGCCTCCATGCCCCGTGTGGCCCAGGAGACCCGACATCTGGTGCGCATCGCCGGCCAGCCGCCGTCGCTGGTCGACGTCCCCGCCGGCTGCCCGTTCCACCCCCGCTGCCCCCACGCCCGCACCCCCGATCCGTGCGCGGGCGCCGTCCCCCAGCTCCTGCCCACGCCGGGGGGTGGGCACGCCGTGGCCTGCCACCTGAGCGACGAGCTGGCCGACCCCTTGGCCGAGCTGGGCACGGCCTGAGATGACCCCGCTGCTGGCGGTCGAGGATCTGGTCAAGCACTTCCCGGCCGGCGGCGGCTTGTTCGGGCGGCACGCCCGGCAGGTCCACGCCGTGTGCGGGGTGTCGTTCGAGGTGGGCAGGGGCGAGACCCTCGGCATCGTGGGCGAGTCGGGCTGCGGGAAGTCGACCACCGCCCGGCTCGTCCTCGGCCTCATGCCGGCCACGTCGGGGACGGCCCGTTTCGACGACGTCGACGTCCTCACGGCCAAGCCCAAGGCCCTGCGGGCCCTGCGGCGGCGGCTGCAGATGGTGGCCCAGGACCCGTACGCCTCCCTCGACCCGCAGATGACCGTCGGGGCCAGCATCGCCGAGCCCCTGCGCATCCACGGGCTGTACCGCAAGGGGGGCAAGGACCGGGTGCGCGAGCTGATGACCCTGGTCGAGCTCGACCCGGACCACGTCACCCGCTACCCCCACCAGTTCTCGGGCGGCCAGCGCCAGCGGGTCGGGATCGCCCGCGCCCTCGCCCTGCAGCCCGAGCTCCTGGTCCTGGACGAGCCCATCTCCTCGCTCGACGTCTCCATCCAGGCCGGTGTCATCAACCTGCTGGCCGACCTGCAGGAGCGCCTCGGCGTGGCCTACGTGTTCATCGCCCACGACCTGTCGGTGATCCGGCTCATTTCCCACAAGGTCGTGGTCATGTACCTCGGGAAGGTGGTGGAGAGCGGCCTCCGGGACGACGTCTTCGATCGACCGTCGCACCCGTACACCCAGGCCCTGCTCTCGGCCATGCCGTCGGCCAACCCGGTCGCCGAGCGGGCCCGGGCCCGCATCCTGCTCCCCGGCGACGTGCCCAGCCCGCTCGACCCGCCGTCGGGCTGCCGGTTCCGCACCCGCTGCTGGAAGGCGCAGGACGTGTGCGCAGTGGAGGAGCCGGCCCTGGTCGACCGCGGCCAGGGCCACCCCGTCGCCTGCCACTTCGCCGAGGCCGCCCCGCAGGTCAGCGGTTTGGCAGATCCGGCGCGCCAGGACGCGCCGGATCTGCCAAACGCTGCCGGCCTACCCTTCGCCCCATGACCCCCGTGCTGGAGATTGCCGGCCTGGAGGTGACCTTCCCGACCCAGGAGGGCCCGGTGGCCGCGGTCCGGGGCGTGGACCTCACCCTGGAGGCCCGCAAGGTGCTGGGCGTCGTGGGGGAGTCCGGCTCCGGTAAGACGGTGACCATGCTGGCCACCCTCGGGCTCCTGCCGGCCGGGGCCGAGGTGTCGGGGTCGGTGAAGTACCGGGGCCGGGAGCTGGTCGGCCTCGCCCCCCGTGAGCTGCGGAAACTACGGGGCGCGGCCGTGGCCATGATCTTCCAGGACCCCAAGACCTCGCTCAATCCGGTCCAGCCCATCGGCCACCAGATCGTCGAGGGCATCCGCATCCACCACCCGGACGTCGGGCGCAAGGAGGCGGCCAAGCGGGCCGTCGAGCTGCTGGCCCTGGTCGGCATCCCCCAGCCCGACCGCCGGGCCCGGGACTACCCCCATCAGTTCTCGGGGGGGATGTGCCAGCGGGCCATGATCGCCATGGCCGTGGCCAACGACCCCGACGTGCTGATCGCCGACGAGCCCACCACTGCGCTCGACGTCACCATCCAGGCCCAGATCCTCGACCTGCTGCGGGACATCCGCGAGGAGAAGGGGGTGGCCATCGTGCTGATCAGCCACGACCTGGGTGTGGTCGCCGGGCTGGCCGACGACGTGGCCGTGATGTACGCCGGCCGGGTGGTGGAGAAGGGATCGGTCGACGCCGTCTACACCCAGGCCCGCCACCCCTACACCCGTGGCCTGCTGGCGTCGGTCCCCCGCCTCACGGACACCCGCCACGGGCCCCTCCAGTCCATCGGCGGGGGCGCCCCGTCGCTGCTCCATCTGCCCGGCGGCTGCGCCTTCCACCCCCGCTGCCCGCACGCCCGGCCGAACTGCCAGGTCGACGACCCCCGCCTGCGGCCCGTCGCCGGGGTGGAAGCCGCCTGCCACTACGCCGAGGAGCTCGGCCCCGTCGCCAGCAAATGACCGGCGACCCCATCCTGTCTGTCCGCGACCTGGTCAAGGAGTTCCCCGCCCGCGGCGGCGGCAAGGTCCACGCCGTGTCGGGCGTCTCGTTCGACCTGGCCGAGGGGGAGACGCTGGGTATCGTCGGGGAGTCGGGGTGCGGGAAGTCGACCACCGCCCGCTGCATCGTCCGGCTGATCGAGGCCACGTCCGGGCAGGTCCTGTTCCGGGGGCGGGACGTGCTGCGGCTGGGCCGCAAGGACCTGCGCAAGCTGCGGGCCGACCTGCAGATCGTCTTTCAGGACCCCTACGCCTCACTCAATCCCCGCATGCAGGTGTGGTCGATCGTGGCCGAGCCCCTCATCGTCCACGGCACGCCGACCAAGCAGGCCCGGGCCCGGGCCGGGGAGCTGCTCGAGCTGGTCCGCCTGCGCCCGGAGCACGCCGGCCGCTACCCCCACGAGTTCTCCAGCGGCCAGCGCCAGCGCATCGGCGTGGCCCGGGCCCTGGCCCTCGAGCCCGACGTGCTCGTGCTCGACGAGCCGGTGTCGGCTCTCGACGTGAGCATCCAGGCCGGCGTGCTCAACCTGCTGGAGGAGCTGCGGGCCCAGCTCAACCTGTCGTACCTGTTCATCGCCCACGACCTGTCCGTGGTCCGGCACATCTCCGACCGGGTGGCGGTCATGTACCTGGGCCAGATCATGGAGACCGGCACCCGGGACGACATCTACAACCACCCGGCCCACCCCTACACCCAGGCCCTCCTGTCGGCCGTGCCCATCCCCGACCCGGCGGCCGAGCGCCGCCGCAAGCGCATCGTCCTGAAGGGCGACCTGGCCAGCCCGGTCGACCCGCCGTCGGGTTGCCGCTTCCGCACCCGTTGCTGGAAGGCCCAGGACGTGTGCGCCCAGGAGGTCCCCGCCCTCGTCGACCGCGGCCACGGCCACCCTGCGGCCTGCCACTTCGCCGAGGAGGTGCAGGTGGTTCCGTGAGACGCGACGTGCCGCGGGGCCGCAACTTCGACCCCCGGCGGGTCGGGGAGCTGGAGTGCCGGGCGTGGGTGACCTACTACCGCCACGAGTGGTTCGCCCTGCTGGTGGCGTCGGTGGGCCTGATCCAGGCCGGCTTCCGCATGCGCCCGCACCGGACCCTCTACGGCGCCTGGCTGGTGCTCCGGGCCAACCAGCTGTGGGCCCCACCCGTCGACAACGACCCCGACGGCGCCCGCCGCTGCATGCAGCGGTTCTACCGGCTGGTCGCCCACGACTCCGGCGAGACCCTCGACACGGTCGAGGCGGCCCGGCTGGAGGTCGACTGGTGGCGGGCCCACCGCGCCGTCCAAACCGGCGACCAGGCCGGCGACGGCCACCAGGAGCTGGTCGACTGCCTGGTCCGGCTGTACGCCTACCTGTACCGCTGCCCGCCGGAGGACGTCACCCCGGCGGCGAACCTGAGGGTCGAGGCCATGGACGTGTCCGATCGCTGGGTCGCCGAGGGCTGCGACCTGGCCAGCCCGCTGGTGGCCGAGGAACGGGCCCTGCTGGTGCGGTCCTACGCCTCCCTGCTGTCCGCGGTCCACCGCCCGCCCCCGTAACCTCGACCCTATGGCCGTGCGGTTCGTGATCATCGGCGGCGGGCCCGCCGGCAACCAGGCCGCGACCCACGCCGCTCGGCTGGGCGCCCAGGTCACCCTGGTCGAGCGCGATGTGGTCGGCGGGGCCGCCCACCTCTGGGACTGCATCCCGTCCAAGGCCATGATAGGCACCGGCGGGGCGATGTCGTTCGTGGAGGGCGTGCCGGGCATGGGACTGGTGCCCCTCCACCCTGAGCTCGACGTGGACGCCCTCAAGGCCCGCATCACCGGCATCGAGGACCGCCTTCGCGGCTCGGTGGAGACCCTCCTGGCCGACCAGGGGGTGCGACTGCTGCGGGGCACCGGTCGGCTGACCGGTCCCAACTCAGTCGTGGTCGGCACGGTCGACGGCCTGGTGGAGCTGGAGGCCGACGCCATCCTCCTCGCCACCGGGAGCCGGCCCCGGATCCCACCGTGGTGCCAACCCGACGGGGACCGCGTCCTGACCACCCGCCAGGCCTATCCGCCGCCGGTCGTCCCCGAGCACCTGGTGGTCATCGGGTCGGGTGTGACCGGGGTGGAGTTCGTCCACATGTTCCGGGCCCTCGGCTCGGCGGTAACGCTGGTGGTGAGCCGCCAGCAGGTCCTGCCCCAGAAGGACCCCGAGGTGGCGGCGGCCCTGGAGGACGAGTTCCTGCGCCGGGGCGTCCGCCTGCTCATCGGGGCGCGGGCGGTGGGGATCGACCGGGAGGACGGCGGTGGCGTGGCCGTCCGGTGCGACGACGGGCGGGTGGCCCGGGGGAGCCATGCCCTGCTGGCCATCGGCTCCATCCCCAACTCCGACGGCCTGGGCCTGGCTGAGGCGGGGGTCGAGGTCGACGAGCGGGGCTACGTGCCCGTCAACCAGCACTGCCAGTCGAACGTGGCCCACATCTACGCCGGCGGCGACCTGTCCGGGCGGCTCCCCCTGTCGTCGGTGGCGGGCATGCAGGGCCGCAAGGTCGCCGAGCACGTGATGGGCCTTCACACCCGGGATCACCGCCACCTGGACTACGACAAGGCGGCCCAGGCCATCTTCACCGAGCCGGAGATCGCCGAGGTGGGCATCGCCGAAGCCGAGGCCTTCGCCACCGGTCGCAAGATCCGGGTGACGAAGGTCCCCTTCTCAGCCAGCGCCAAGGCCCTCATCAACAACGACGCCCGTGGGTTCGTCAAGATCGTCTCCGACCCGGCCACCGGCGTGGTCCTCGGCGGCTCCATCGTCGGCCGCCACGCCGCCGAGCTGATCTCCGTGCTGGCCCTGGCCGTCAACTGCAACCTGCGGGTGGCCGACGTGGTCGACAGCCTGGTCGTGCACCCCAGCCTGGCCGAGACGCTGTCCGAGGCCGCCGAGTGAGGAAGCGGCCGGCTACTCGAGGACGACCAGCACCTCACCGGCGCCGACCGTGTCGCCGGGGGCCATGCGGACCTCGGTCACGGTGCCGGCCCGCTCGGCGTCGACCTGGTTCTCCATCTTCATGGCCTCCAGGACACAAACGGCCTGGCCGGGGGCGACGACGTCGCCCACGGCGACGAGGACCTCGATGATCGTGCCCTGCATGGGCGCGGCAATTTTGCCCGGCCCGCCCGCCGTGGCCGCGGCCCTCGTGGCGCGGGCCCGGGGCTGCAGGCCGGCGGAGCCCGTGGCCGGCGCGGTGGCCACGCCCTCGGGGAGCCAGACCCGGACGCCGTAGCGGCGGCCCTCGACCTCGACGGTCACGTCGCGGGGGACCTCGGCCGGGGGCGTGCCCGTTCCCCCCGGCGGGGTGGACACCAAATCGGAGAAGTCGAGCCGCTCGGTGACCCATCGGGTGGAGTGGCGGTTCTCGATGAAGTCGGGGTGCTCGAGGATGCGCAGGTGGGCGGCGATGTTGGTCGTCACCCCCTCGATGGACATCTCCCGCAGGACCCGGAGCATCCGCCGCCGGGCCTCCTCCCGCCCCGCCCCCCAGGTCAGCACCTTGGCGATGAGGTTGTCGTAGTGCTGGCTGACGGTGTCGCCCTCGCCGTAGCCGGCGTCGATGCGGACCCCGAAGCCCCCCGGCCGGGAGAAGCGGGTCAGCGTGCCGGGCGACGGGAGGAAGCGGCCGCCGGCGACGTCCTCGGCGTTGACCCGGCACTCCATGGCGTGGCCGCGCGGCCGCAACGACTCCTGGGTGAACGACAGGGGCTCGCCCCACGCCACCCGCAGCTGCTCGGCCACCAGGTCGATCCCGCAGGCCAGCTCGGTGACCGGGTGCTCGACCTGGAGGCGGGCGTTCATCTCGAGGAACCAGAACTCGCCGTCCTGGACCAGGAACTCGACGGTCCCGGCGTTCACGTAGCCGCAGGCCCGGGTGACGGCGACGGAAGCGTCGCCCATGGCCTGGCGCATCTCCGGGGTCACGCCGGGGGCGGGCGTCTCCTCGATCAGCTTCTGGTGGCGGCGCTGGCTGGAGCAGTCCCGCTCGCCCATCCAGACCGCGTGGCCGTGGCGGTCGGCGAAGACCTGCATCTCCACATGGCGGGGCCAGGACATGTACCGCTCGACGTAGATCTCGCCGTGACCGAAGTAGGCCTCGCCCTCGCGGCGGGCCGACTCGAAGGCGTCCGCCGCCGTGCCCGGCCCCTCCACGACCTTCATCCCCCGGCCGCCGCCGCCGTAGGAGGCCTTGATGGCCACCGGCCACCCGTGCTCGTTGCCGAAGGCGGTCACCTCGTCCACCGTCGTGACCGCCCCGTCGCTGCCGGGGACCACGGGTACGCCGGCGGCCCGCGCCGTGTCCCGGGACGACACCTTGTCGCCCATGAGCTCCATGGCTTCGGGCGGCGGGCCCACGAAGGTCGCCCCTTCCGACGCCACCGCCCGGGCGAAGGCGGGGTTCTCGCTGAAGAAGCCGTAGCCGGGGTGGACGGCGTCAGCCCCGCTGTCGCGGATGGCGCGCAGGATGGCGTCGGTGTTCAGGTAGCTCTCGGCCGCGCTCTGGCCGTGCAGGGCGAAGGCCTCGTCGGCCAGGCGGACGTGCAACGACCGCCGGTCCAGCTCTGAGTACACCGCCACGGTCGGGATACCCAGCTCGTGGCAGGCGCGGATCACCCGGACGGCGATCTCGCCCCGGTTGGCGATGAGGACCTTTCTGAACACGGCCCGCAATAATGGCCCAGACGTGCCCACCCGCCGGTTCTCCGACATCCGCTGGTTCCCGGAGATCGACTCGACCAACCGGTTCGCCGCCGACGCGGCCCGGGCGGGCGCCGCCGACGGCCTGGTCGTCGGGGCCGACCACCAGACCGCGGGGCGGGGCCGCCGGGGCCGGACGTGGGAGTCCCCGGCCGGCTCCGGCCTGCTCGTCTCGGTCGTCCTGCGGCCCGTTCCCCCACTCGTCACCCTGGCCGCCGGGCTGGCCGCGGCCGAGGCGTGCGAGCAGGTGGCCGGCGTGGCGACCACGCTCAAGTGGCCGAACGACGTGCTGCTCGACGGTCGCAAGGTCGGCGGGATCCTGTCCGAGCTGGTCGGCGACGCCGCCGTCGTCGGGCTCGGGCTCAACCTGACCTGGGCCCCGGCCGGGGCGGCCTGGCTCGGCCCCGACGTCGACCGCGACGAGCTGCTCGCCGCCTACCTGGCCGGGCTCGACCAGCCGGCCGACGTGCTGGCCCGGTACCGGCAGCGGTGCGCCACGATCGGCCGCCGGGTCCGGGTCGAGCTGCCCGGCGAGACCGTCGAAGGCGTGGCCGAGGCTGTCGACGACGAGGGCCGGCTGGTCGTGGACGGGCGGAAAATCACCGCCGGCGACGTGCTCCACCTCCGGTAGCCTTCCGCTGTGGCGGAGGTACGGCGGGCGACCATCGACGACGTCTGGCGGAAGGCGCAGGACCACTCGCTGCGCCGGTTCCCGCAGGTCGCCGGCGGGGCGCTGACGCTGGTCCGCCGGGCCGGGCCCCGGGAGCTCACCGTCTCCGCCGCCCTGCAGGTGGTCACCGGCTTCGGGGTCGCCGTCCAGTTGCTGGTGGGCCGCCGCCTGCTGGCCGAGATCCTCCAGGCCGACCGCCTCGACCTCGGCTTGGCCCACGTCCTGCCCGCCCTGGTGGCCTTCCTCGCCGTCACCGGCCTCCTCAGCTTCGCCCAGTCCGCCCGCACCGAGCTCCAGCGGCTGATGGCCGAACTGGTCGGGCGCCACGCCCAGGAGCGCATTCTCGACGTGGCCACCGTCGTCGACCTGGAGGCCTACGAGAACCCCGAGTTCCACGACCGGCTCATGCGGGCCCAGCTGGCCGCCGGCTTCCGCCCCATCAACCTGACCAACAGCCTGCTCCAGCTCACGTCGTCGCTGATCGGGGTGGTCGGGTTGCTGGCCGCCCTGCTGGCGCTGCAACCCCTGCTGGTCCCCTTCGTCCTCGTCGCCTACGTCCCCGTATGGGTGGCGACGGTCCGCAACAGCCGGACCTCCCACCGCTTCGGCTGGGGGATGACCCCGTCGGACCGCAAGCGCCAGTACCTGGGCATGGCGCTCACCGCCAAGTACTTCGCGCAGGAGATCCGCGCCTTCGACGCCGCCGGCCGCCTCCGTCGCCGCTACGACGCGCTGTACGACGAACGCATCGACGGCGTGCGGACGATCACCCGCCTCCGGTTGCGACGGGCGATCGTCGCCAGCCTGGCCAGCTCGGTGCTCTCGGGCCTCAGCGTCGCCCTGCTCGTGGGCCTGCTGCTGGCCGGGCGGATGAGCGTGGCGTCGGCGGTGGCCGCCGCCGTGGCCATCCAGCAGCTCGGTGGCCGGCTGGGATCCATCGCCCAGAGCGGCGCCGGCCTGTTCGAGGACGCCCTGTTCCTCGACGACTTCAACTCCTTCCTGGAACTGGCGCCCGTGGTCGCCGCCGCCCGCCCCGACGGCCCCGCCCCGGAGGGGTTCGACACCCTGGCCGTCGACCACGTGAGCTTCACCTATCCGGGGACCGACCGGGTGGCCCTGGACGACGTGTCGTTCGAGATCCACGCCGGTGAGGTGGTGGCCCTGGTCGGCGAGAACGGGTCGGGGAAGACCACGCTGGCCAAGCTGCTGTGCCACCTGTACCAGCCCACGACCGGCCGGATCCTGTGGGACGGCGTCGACACCACGACCTGTGACCCGGTGGACGTGCGCCGCCACATCGCGGTGATCTTCCAGGACTTCGCCCAGTACTGCCTGAGCGCACGCGAGAACATCGCCATCGGGGGGAACGAGCGAGGCGGCGACGTGGACGAGGTCGCCGAGGCGGCCCGGGAGGCGGGGGCGCACGCCTTCCTGGAGGCGTTGCCCCAGGGCTACGAGTCGGTGCTCGGGCGCCAATTCGAGGGCGGGGAGGAGCTGTCCATCGGCCAGTGGCAGCGGGTGGCCCTGGCCCGGGCCTTCTTCCGGGGGGCGCGGTTCGTCATCCTCGACGAGCCCACGGCCGCCCTCGACCCCCGGGCCGAGCACGAGCTGTTCGAGCGCATCCGGACCATGGCCCGCGGCCGGACCGTGCTGCTCATCTCGCACCGGTTCTCCAGCGTCCGCTCAGCCGACCGGATCTTCGTGCTCGCCGGCGGCCGCCTGGTGGAACAGGGCAGCCACGACCAGCTCCTCGCCGAAGGCGGCCGCTACGCCGAGCTGTTCACCCTCCAGGCCGCCGCCTACCTGTCCCCGGAGCCCGACCCGGCGCGCCGATGAGCCCCGGCCGCCTGGACCGTCAAACCACCATGGTGGACGCCAAGAACCTCGCCGACCTCTATCGCCTGCCCGCGCTCGACTGGGCCCCTATCGCCGCTCGACTCGAGGCCGGGCTGACCCAGGCTCCCGGGTCCGGTGGGCCCGACCGGCACACCTGCTGGCTGGCCACGCTCAACCAGGACGGCAGCCCGCATGTCACCGGCGTCGGCGCGCTCTGGGTGGACGGGAGCATCTGGTTCGAGACCGGCGAGCGGACCCGCAAGGGCCGGAACCTGGCCCGCGACCCCCGCTGCACCCTGAGCACGTCCGCCCGGGAGTTCGACCTGGTGATCGAAGGTACCGCGGCGCCGGTGACCGACCCGTCGCGGGTCGCCGCCCTCGTCGACGTGTGGCGGGCCGGCGGCTGGCCGGCCCAGGTCGACGAGACCGGCCTGGCGCTGACCGCCGAGTTCAGCGCGCCGTCCGCCGGCCCCCCGCCCTGGACCGTCTACCGCCTGGTGCCGCACCGGGCCACCGCGGTGGCCACGATCGAGCCCGGCGGGGCCACGTCGTGGACCTTCCCCCGGGCGTAGCCCGTCGCTACCATTTCACGGTGGCGTACGACGAGCGGCTGGCGGAACGCATCCGCGGCCTGCTGCCGGACGGGGTCGAGGTGACCGAGCAGAAGATGTTCGGGGGGCTGGCGTTCCTGGTCGGCGGCAACATGGCGGTGGCGGCCAGCGGCCAGGGCGGGCTCATGGTGCGGGTCGACCCCGCGGAGTCGGAACGGCTGGTGTCGACGACGAAGGCCCGGCCCATGGAGATGCGCGGGCGGGCGATGAACGGCTGGCTGCGCGTCGACACCGAGGACGTGCGGACGAAGGCGCAGCTGGCCAAGTGGGTGGACCGGGGCACGGCCTACGCCCGCTCCCTGCCCGCCAAACACTGACCCCCTACGGCAGCAGCGCCGCCAGCTTGAGGTTGACCAGGGCCGAGGAGCCGAGGTTCTGGACCCGGAAGGCCACGTCGCCCACGGGGGCGGGGACGTCGCCGGTCAGCCGCACCTCCAGGCCGCTCCCCGCCGCCTTGTTGAGGGTGTTCCCACCCTGCACCAGCTCGACCTGGGCGGTGCTGGGCGTACCGCCGAACACCTGGATCACGGTCCAGTTGAGCGTGGCCCGGTATGACCCGCCGGGACCGGGTGGGGTGAGGGCGAAGGTGGGCCGCCCGCCGGACTCGCCGGCCTCGATCTGGGGGAGACGGACGCTGAACTCCCGGGACGACGCCGCGTAGCGGATGGTCACGTCGCTCAGGGTCGTGGTGTTGGCCGCCGGCCCGGTCCCGGACACGCCGACCTGCATGATCTCGACGCCGGAGGCACCGCTGCCGAGGGCGACCGTGCTGGTCTCCCCGGGGGCCGGCATCCGGCAGACCGCGGTGGGCAGGCGCTTGTCCAGGTCGTTGGTCTGG
This sequence comes from Acidimicrobiales bacterium, assembly GCA_035494015.1. Classification (GTDB taxonomy): domain Bacteria; phylum Actinomycetota; class Acidimicrobiia; order Acidimicrobiales; family AC-14; genus CADCTB01. Next base: position 30,865 of record DATJHJ010000030.1, on the reverse strand, counting down.
CAGACCGAGATCACCCGGTTGGGCGACGGGAGACCGGTGATGCTGACCGACGCGGTGGTGACCCCGGCGGGCAGCAGGATCCGCACCCCGTTGTCCGACTCCTCCGAGTTGGCCAGGTGGAGGTCGGTGATGCGCAGGCTGAGGTTGGTGGCGGCGACGGTGGTCCCCCCGCCACTGGTGGCCACGGGGACGGTCGTCGCCCCCGCCGGGGCCGTCGTGGTGGGCGCCGGGGCGGCGGCGTCGCTGTCGTCACTGCTCCCGCCCCCTCCGCACGCCGCCGATGCCGCGGCCAAGACCAGCACGATCAACACCAGACGGAACTGACGCACCGGGGAAGGCTAGTTCCCGTTCGTTCAGGGGTCGAGATCGTCGGCGGCCAGCAATTGGCGGAAGGCGAAGGCCGCGGCCGCGGTCAACGGGCCCGGGCACGCCGGTAGGCTCCCCGCGTCGACCCTTCGGATGGGCTGGACGTCGCGGGTGCTGGAGGTGAGAAACGCCTCGTCGGCGGTGGCGAGGGCGGCCGCCGGGACGTCCTCCTCGACGATATCGGCGACCTCCAGGAGCAGCTCCCGGGTCACCCCGGCCAGGCACCCGGACGACAGGGGCGGCGTGACGAGCCGGCCGCCGGTCCCGATGAACACGTTGGTCCCGGTCCCTTCGCACAGGTTGCCGGCCAGATTGGCGAAGATGGCCTCGCCGGCCCCGGCCTGGCGGGCCCGGGCCAGGGCGATCACGTTCTCGCCGTAGGAAATGGTCTTGATCCCGGCCAGGGCGCCCCGCTCGTTGCGGGGCCACAGCACGGTGGCCACGTCGGCGCTCGCCGGCCAGTTCGGCAGCGGGCCGCCGGCCACGATCAGCGTGGGCGCGACGTCGGCCCGGTCCGAGCCGAGGGGCGCCGGCCCTCCGGTCAGCGTCACCCGCAGCCGGCCCTCCACCAGGTGGTTCGCGGCCACCACGTCGGCCAGGGCGGCGCCCACCAACTCGCTTGGCGGGACGGGCAGGCCCATGGCGGTCGCGGACCGGGCCAATCGGTCGTGGTGGCGGCGAGCGGCGAAGGGGACCCCCCGGGTCACCCGCAGCGTCTCAAACACGCCGTCGCCGGTGAGCAGGCCGTGGTCGAAGGGGGAGACCCTGGCCTCGTCCGCGGCCTTCAGGCTCCCATCGATCCAGACGACACTCACCGACCGGCCACCGCCAACAGGCGGCGGGCCTTGAGCTCGGTCTCGTCCCACTCGCCCTCGGCGGTGGAGCCCCAGGTGATGCCGGCCCCGGTGCCGAGGTGGAGGCGGCCGTCCTCGGTCCAAAACGTGCGGATGGCGACGTTGAGGTCGCCGTTGCCGGTCTCGGCGTCGACCCAGCCGATGGCTCCGCAGTAGATACCGCGCCGCGCCGGCTCCAGCTGGGCGATGACGTCGAGGGCAGCCAGCTTGGGGGCACCCGTCACCGACCCGGGCGGGAAGGTGGCGGCCAGCAGCTCGGCCCAGCCCACCCCCGCCCGCAACCCACCCCGCACGGTGCTGACCAGGTGGACGAGGCCGGGGTGCCGCTCCTCGCGACAGAGGGCGGGAACGGTCACCGACCCGTACTCGCACACCCGGCCGAGGTCGTTGCGCATGAGGTCGACGATCATGACGTTCTCGGCCCGGTCCTTGTCGAGGAACTCGACCCCGTCCGCGGCCGTCCCCTTGATCGGCCGGGTCTCCACCATCCGCCCCCGCCGGCGGAGGAACAACTCGGGGGACGCCGACGCGACGGCCAGGGCGATCCGGTCGATCACGACGGTGGCGGCGAAGGGGGCGGGGTTGGCGCGGGCGAGCGCGGCCCCGAGCCCGAGCACGTCGAACCCGGGCGGCAGGGGCGCCGAGGTGGTCAGCCGCCGGCACAGGTTGACCTGGTACACCTCCCCGGCCATGACCGCCTCGCGCACCGCGGCCACCCCTTTGGCGAACCCTTCGGCGTCGAGGCTGGAGCGCCAGCCGGCGACGGGGGCGGCCCGAGCCGCCATCGGTACCGCCGGAGCGGGGCGGCAGTCCTCGAAGCGGGCGCACGTCGGCGGGCCGTCGAACGGCATGACGACCACCCACCGACCGTGACCGCGGGCGTCCAGGGCGGTAATGTCGTTCGTGACGTCGCGAAGGCCGGTCAGCAGGCATCCGCCCACGACGGCCACGTCCACCGGATGGAGCCTACGGGAGAGGTCATGAGCTTTGCCTTCTGCGGCAGCGTGCCGACGAGCGGAGCTCGCGTTTGACCGACGGCCCCCCGATCGGGCCCGAGGGCGTGCGGATCGCCGCCACCCGGGCCGGCCAGCACACCGGTGACGACGACGACCTGGCGGCGCCGAACGGCCACGCCGAGACCGGAGGCAGCGCCGGCAGCCGCCGCCGGCGCCTGCGCCGGGCGTCCACGGCGACGGCGACGCCGAGAGTGGTGCACGCCCTGGGTCCCACACCGGCGGTCGCGGCCCGCCCCGCGGCGGCCGTCTCGCCGCAGCGGGCGAAGGTGCTCCGCCAGCGCCGCCGCCGCCGGCGGATCCTGATCGCCGTCATCATTCTCGGCATCCTGTCGACGTTCTTCGCCGGCGTGGTGTCCCTCTATGTGCAGAGCCGGCTGGGCCAGATCAAGCGGGTCGACGTTCCCAACCTGGCCGACGACGTGCCCGGCGCGGTGATGAACGTCCTCCTCGTCGGCTCGGACAGCAGGGCCAACCTGGAGGGGACCGACGCCACCGGGTTCGGGAAGGACGTGGTCGGGGGCCAGCGCAGCGACACCATGATGGTGCTCCACATCGACCCGAGGGCGGAGAAGGCGGCCATCGTCTCGGTGCCGCGGGACCTGTACCTGCCCATCGCCGACACCAACTTCTCGGACCGGGTCAACGCCGCCTTCGCCCTCGGCGGGCCCGACCAGCTCGTCGCCACCATCCAACGGGCCCTGAACATCACCATCAACCACTACGTCCAAGTTGACTTCGTGGGCTTCAAGGACATCGTGGAGACCGTCGGCGGCGTGACCATCTACCTGCCCTACCCCGTGCGCGACTCGGGGAGCGGGCTCGACATCGGCAAGGCCGGCTGCTTCGACCTGAACGGCCAGCAGGCCCTGGCGTGGGTCCGCAGCCGCAAGATGGAGTTCCTGATCAACGGGACGTGGCAGGAGGACGGCCGCGCCGACCTGGGCCGCATCGAGCGCCAGCAGGACTTCATCCGGCGCATGATGAAGAAGGCGCTGTCGTCGGGCATCACCAACCCGATCCAGCTCAACCGCCTCATCGGCATCGGCGTCAAGGACGTCACCTTCGACTCCGCCCTCTCTACCAAGGACATCACTGCCCTCGGCCGCCGCTTCAGCTCGCTGGACCCCGACCGGGTCGTGCTGCGGACGCTGCCGACGGACCCGGCCGACATCGACGGCAAGTCCGTGCTCAAGCTCCAGACCGCCCAGGCCCAGCCCATGATCGACCTCCTCAACGGCCGGGCCCCCATCGACGCCGCCCCGACGACCATCGCCGGGGTGGGCTCGACCACCAGCACGACCGCCCGGGCGGGGACGTCGTCGACGGTGGCGGGCACCGCGAGCGCGGTTCGGCCTGGCGACGTGCGGGTACGGGTCCTCAACGGCGTGGGCACGCCGGGCGCCGCGGCCAAGGTCGCCACCTCGCTGACCAGCGCCGGTTTCGTCGTGGCCGACAAGGGCGACACGCCCGCCCTGGCCGCCAAGAGCACGATCACCTACGGGACGGGCCAGCTGGCCAAGGCGCAGCTCCTGCAGGCCGCCCTGGCCACCCCGCCGACCCTCAAGGAGGACGCCACCCTGAAGGCGGTCGACGTCAGCCTGGTGGTCGGAGCGGACTACAACGGGCTCAAGGCGGCGGGCGCGGCCGGCGCCGCCGGATCGGCGCAGACCACGATCACGACCACCACGCTGGCGTCACAGATCACGCCGGTCCCGGTGCCGAAGGGCGCGCCGCCGCCGCCCTGCTAGGACGGGGCAAGTCGCAGGTCGTCGTCGCTGTCCCCTACCGTTGGAGCGTGAGACTCCTCGTCACCGGCGGCGCCGGGTTCATCGGCGCCAACTTCGTCCGCTACTGGTCGGACGCCCACCCCGACGACCACGTGGTGGTCTACGACCTGCTGACCTATGCCGGGAACCGGGCCAACCTGGCCGGCCTGGAGGACGCCATCACCTTCGTCAGGGGCGACATCGGCGACCAGGCCACCGCCGAGCACACCATTCGCGACGAGCGGGTGGACGTGGTGGTGAACTTCGCCGCCGAGTCCCACAACAGCCTGGCCGTGCTCGACCCCGCCCTGTTCTTCCGCACCAACGTCCTGGGCACCCAAGCCCTGCTCGAGGCGGCCCGCCAGGCCGGCGTCTCCCGCTTCCACCACATCTCGACCTGCGAGGTCTACGGCGACCTCGACCTCGACACCGACGAGTCGTTCAGCGAGGAGTCGCCCTACCGGCCCCGAACGCCGTACAACGCGTCCAAGGCCGGCGCCGACCACGCCGTGCGGGCCTATCACGAGACCTACGAGCTCCCGGTCACCGTCACCAACTGCTGCAACAACTACGGGCCCTACCAGTTCCCGGAGAAGGTCATCCCACTGTTCACGGTGAAGGCCCTCGACGACGAGGCCCTGCCCATGTACGCCTCCACCAAGAACCGGCGGGAGTGGCTGCACGTCATGGACCACTGCCGGGCCATCGAAGTGGTGCTCGAACGGGGCCGGGTGGGCGAGACGTACAACGTCGGCAGCGGCGTGGAGCGCAGCATCGAGGAGATCGCCGACGGCGTGCTGGAGGCCCTCGGCAAGCCCGCCGACCTCAAGACCATCGTGCCCGACCGCCCGGGCCACGACCGCCGCTACCTCCTGGACTCGACCAAGATCCGCACCGAGCTGGGCTGGCAGCCGCAGGTCCCCTTCGAGCAGGGCCTAGCCGACACCGTCCGCTGGTACGAGGCCAACCGCGACTGGTGGGAGCCACTCCGCGACCGGGCCCCGGTCGAGGAGACGGCCTGGGACGACACCCAGGGCACGCCGGAACCCTCCTGATGCGGGTGCTGGTCACGGGGGCGGGCGGCCAGCTCGGGCGCGAGGTGGTCGAGGTGTGCGCGGGCGCCGGGGACGAGGTCGTCGGGTGTGTCCGGGACGGCCTCGACGTCTCCGACCGGGACCAGGTCATGCAGGTCGTCGCCGCCGCGTCGCCCGACGTCGTCGTCCACGCCGCCGCGTACACCAACGTCGACGGGTGCGAGACCGACCCCGACCGGGCCTACGCCGTCAATGCCCTCGGGACCCGCCACGTCGCCGAGGCGGCCCGGCTGACGGGCGCCCGGGTCTGCTACGTGTCGACCGACTATGTCTTCGACGGTACGGCGGGCGCGCCCTACCGGGAGTGGGACGCCACCAACCCCCTGTCGGTGTACGGCCGGTCCAAGCTGGCCGGCGAGCTGGTCCTGCTGCCGGGCGACACCGTGGTGCGTACGTCGTGGGTCTGCGGCCGGTACGGCCGGAACTTCGTCAAGACGATCCTGGCCAAGGCGGCCCAGGGTGAGGCCCTGCGGGTGGTCGACGACCAGCACGGGTGCCCGACCTTCGCCGAGGATCTGGCCGCCATGATCCGGCACCTGGTCGTGGCCCGCCTGCCCGGCGTGTTCCACGTCACCAACCAGGGGGCGACGACCTGGTACCGGTTCGCCCGGGACGCGGTGACCGCCGCCGGGCTCGACGTCGACCTGGTCGCCCCGATCTCCACCGCCGAGATGCGGCCGCCCCGCCCCGCCCCCCGCCCGGCCAACAGCGTGCTGGACAACGCCGCCCTGCGCCTGTCAGGGATCGCCCTCCTGGCCGACCACCACGAGCCCCTGGAGCGCCTGGTCAAGGAGCTGGTGGCGGCGGGGACGCTGGCATGAGCAACATCGCGGTCATCGGCGCCGGGTACGTCGGGCTGACCACCGCGGCGTGCTTCGCCCACCTCGGCCACCGCGTGGTCTGCGCGGATGTGGTGCCCGAGAAGATCGAGGCCCTGTCCCGGGGCGAGATCCCCATCCTGGAGGCCGGCCTGCCCGAGCTCGTGCGGGAAGGCATCGACGGCGGGCGGCTCACCTTCGTCCTGGGCGCGGCGGCGGCGGTGACCGACGCCGAGTTCGCCTACCTGTGCGTGCCCACGCCCCAGTCCGACGACGGTTCCGCCGACCTGTCCTACATCCGGTCTGCGGCGGCCGAGATCGGCCCCCTGCTGGCGCCGGAGAGCGTGGTGGTCAACAAGTCGACGGTGCCGGTGGGGTCGACCCGGGTGGTCGAGGAGGTGCTCGGTCGCGACGACGTGAGCGTGGTCTCCAACCCCGAGTTCCTGCGCGAGGGGTCGGCGGTGCACGACTGCCTGCACCCCGATCGGATCGTGGTCGGCGCGGACGACCAGGTCGCCGCCGCCCGGGTGGCCAAGCTGTTCAGCGCCTTGCAGGCGCCGGTGATCGTCACCGACCCCGCGTCGGCGGAGACGATCAAGTACGCCTCCAACGCCTTCCTGGCCGCCAAGGTCACCTTCGCCAACGCGGTGGCCAACGTGTGCGAGGCGGTCGGCGCCGACGTCCGCGACGTCCTGCTCGGCATGGGCTACGACAAGCGCATCGGCTTCGAGTTCCTCCGCCCCGGTCCCGGCTACGGCGGCTCGTGCTTCCCGAAGGACACCAGCGCGCTGATTCGCATCGCCGAGGATGCGGGCTACGACTTCGGGCTGCTGCGGGGGGTCCGGGAGGTCAACGAGGAGCAGTTCGAGCGGGTGGTGGCCAAGGTCGAGCGCATGGCGGGCGGGTCGGTCGACGGGCAGGTGGTGGCGGCGTGGGGGCTGACGTTCAAGGCCCGGACGGACGACCTGCGCCAGTCGCCGGCGCTGGAGATCCTCCAGCGGCTCATCGCCCGGGGCGGGCGCGTGCGGGCCTACGATCCCGCCGTGCCCATCCCCGCGCCCGGCCACGACCCCGACCCGCGGCTGGCGGGGATCGAGCTCGGGGCCGACCCCTACGGCGTGTGCGAGGGTGCCGGCGTCCTGGTCGTGCTCACCGAGTGGGACGAGTTCCGCCGGCTGGACTTCGCCAAGGTGGGCGCGGCGTTGGAACAGCGGCGGGTGGTCGACGCCCGCAACCTGCTCGACCCGGCCGCCCTGCGCCGGCGCGGGTTCGCCTACGAGGGCGTCGGCCGGTGAGGGTGGTGGTGACCGGCGGCGCCGGCTTCCTGGGCTCGCACCTGTGCCGGGCCCTGCTGGCCCGGGGCGACTCCGTCGTCGCCATCGACAACCTCATCACCGGCTCGCTCGACAACCTGACCGAGGTGTTCCCCCACCCGGACTTCACCTTCGTGCACTCGGACGTGAGCAAGTTCGTCCACGTCTCCGGGCCGGTCGACGCCGTCCTGCACTTCGCCAGCCCGGCGTCGCCCGTGGACTTCGAGCGCATCCCGATCCCCATCCTCAAGATCGGCAGCCTGGGTACCCACAACACCCTCGGCCTGGCCAAGGAGAAGGGGGCCCGGTACTTCCTGGCCTCGACCAGCGAGGTCTACGGCGACCCGCTCGTCCACCCGCAGCCCGAGACGTACTGGGGCAACGTCAACCCCATCGGTCCCCGTGGCGTCTACGACGAGGCCAAGCGCTTCGCCGAGGCGATGACCATGGCGTACCACCGCCACCACGGGATCGACGTGCGCATCGTCCGCATCTTCAACACCTACGGCCCGCGGATGCGCCCGGACGACGGGCGGGTGGTGTCGAACTTCATCGTCCAGGCCCTGGCCGGCAAGCCCCTGACCGTGCACGGCGACGGCCTGCAGACGCGAAGCTTCTGCTACGTGGACGACGAGGTCCGCGGCCTGCTGGCCCTGCTGGACTCGGACCATGTCGGCCCGGTGAATATCGGCAACCCCGACGAGTTCACCGTCCTCGAACTGGCGCAGCGGGTCCTGGAGGTCACCGGCTCGTCGTCGGAGCTGGTGTTCGACCCCCGCCCGGTCGACGACCCCGCGCAGCGCCGTCCCGACCTCACCCTGGCCCGGGCGATCCTGGGCTGGGAGCCGGAGATCGGGCTGGACGAGGGCGTGGCCCGCACCGCCGAGTGGTTCGGGCGTGACCGGCATGACTGAGGAGGACCAGCGCGATCCGGAGGGCCGGACGCTCTCCGTCATCGTGCCCGTGTACAACGAGCGCAACACCGTGGCCGAGGTGCTGCGGCGCATGCGGCGGGTCGAGCTGCCCGTCGACCTGGAGATCGTCGTGGTGGACGACGGGTCGACGGACGGGACGACCCAGATCCTCACCGCCCTCGAGGACTCGACCGTCCAGGTCGTCCGCCACCCGGCCAACCTCGGCAAGGCGGCGGCGATCCGCACCGGGCTCGAGCACGTCCGCGGCGAGCTCGTGCTGATCCAGGACGCCGACCTCGAGTACGACCCGGAGGACTGGCCCCGCCTGCTTCGCCCGGTCCTGCGGGGCCGGTCGCAGGTGGTCTACGGCAGCCGGTTCAGCGGGGAGGGCGGGAGCATGCCGGCGTCGGACTGGGTGGGCAACCGCTTCCTGTCGCTCACCACCAACCTGCTCTACAACACCAGCCTCTCCGACATGGAGTGCGGCTACAAGCTGTTCGCCCGCAAGGTCCTGGACGACATCACCATCGAGTCCGACCGCTTCGACTTCGAGCCGGAGATCACGGCCAAGGTCCTCCGGCGCGGCTACCGCATCTACGAGGTCCCGGTGTCGTTCGCCGGCCGGCCCGCCAGCGAGGGGCGGAAGTTCGACTGGCGGGACGGGGTCCGGGCCCTCCGCACCCTCGTCCGCTACCGGTGGGGTCGGCTGGATTGACCGCCGAGTCTCCGAGGGTCAGTGCCGTCACCGTGAGCTACAACTCGGCGCGGGACCTCCCCGACTGCGTGCGCAGCCTCCGGGCCGAGGCCGTCGCCGAGATCATCGTGGTCGACAATGCCTCCACCGACGGGTCGGTGGCCGCGGCGCGTGCCGCCGACCCGGGCGTCGTCGTCGTCGAGACGGGCGCCAACCTCGGCTTCGGCACGGGAGTCAACCGGGGGGCGGACCGGACGACCGCGGACTACTTGCTCATCCTCAATCCCGACACCGTGGTGGAGCCGGGCACGGTCAAGGCCCTGGTCGAGTCCCTCGAACGTGATCCCGGCCTCGGCGCCGTCGGTCCCCGCATCGAGAACCTGGACGGGAGCCTCTACCCGTCGGTCCGGCGCTTCCCCGACCTGGCCGTCGCCCTCGGCCACGCGTTCGTCGGCCTGGTGTGGCCCGCAAACCCGTTCACCCGTCGCTACCGCATGCTCGACTGGGACCACGACACCCCCGCCGCCGACGTCGACTGGGTCAGCGGGGCGTGCATGCTGGTGCGCAGGGCCGCCTTCGACGCCGTCTCCGGCTTCGACGAGGGCTACTTCATGTACGTGGAGGACGTCGACCTGTGCTGGCGCCTGGGCCGGGCCGGCTGGCGGATCGGGTACGAGCCAGGGGGCCGCGTGGTCCACGCCCTCGGGGGCTCCAGCTGGCGGAAGCCGTACCGCATGATCGTCGAGCACCACCGCTCGCTCCTGCGGTTCGCGTCCAAGACCTCGACCGGCGCTCGGCGGGCCGTGGTCCCGATCGTGGCCGCCGGGCTGGCCGCCCGCACCCTGGCCGCGTGGGCCCACCACGCGCTGGCACGACCGGCCGTGGCCCCACCACGGCCGGGGGTGACGGCGACCACCTAGTACGGTCGGACACCAATGGGAAAGGCATCGTCAGCCAAGAAAGTCGCTCGCGCGGCGCGAACCGGCGGGGGCCGGACGCGACGCGGCACCTCCTCCATGCTCTGGCCGGGGCTCATGGCCCTGGTCGTGATCCTCGGGACCGCCGGCATCGTCTACTCGCGGGACCAGCGCCAGCCGGACAACACCCGCCCCCTCCCCGCCGCCAACGGCGTCGCCGGTGACCACTGGCATGCCGCCCTCGGCGTGGACATCTGCGGCACCTTCGCCCCCAACATCCCCGACTCGGGCACGGACCCGCTCGGCATTCACACCCATGGCGACGGCGTGGTCCACATCCACCCGTTCAGCACCACGGCCTCCGGGAAGCGGGCCAAGCTGTCGGTGTTCTTCGACACCGTCGGCGCCGACATCAGCGCCAGCAAGATCAAGCTGCCCAACGACGACACCACCCACAAGAACGGCCAGTCGTGCCAGTCCGGGCCGGCCACCGTCCAGACCAAGGTGTGGGACTCCCGTGACCCCTCGGACCAGGGCCGCATCGTGCCGGGGAACCCGGCCGACATCCGCCCGACGGACGGGATGCTCATCACCATCGCCTTCGTCCCCGCCGGCACGGACATCCCCCGCCCGCCGTCGGCCGACCAGCTCGACAAGCTGAGCGACGTCGGCACCCAGCCCACCGACGCCACCAAGGACACCACCACCACGGCCCCGGCGGACCCGAACGCGACCACCACCACCGTCGCCGGTTCGACGACCACGGCCCCGGGCGCCACCACCACCGTCGCCCCGACCACGGTCGCTCCCACCACCACCGTCGCCGCCCCGTGAGGGCGGTGGTCCTGGTCGGCGGCATCGGCACCCGCCTCCGGCCCCTGACCCTGACGGTCCCCAAGCAGGTCCTGCCCATCGTCGAGGTGCCGATGATCGAGCGGGTCCTCGCCTACCTGGCCGGCCACGGCGTCGACGAAGCGGTCCTGTCGCTCGGGTACCTGCCCGACGCCTTCGTGAACCTGTTCCCGGACGGCCGCTGCGCGGGGGTGCGCCTGCTCTACGCGGTGGAGCCCGAGCCCCTCGACACCGCCGGGGCCGTGGGCTTCGCCGCCCGCTACGCCGGGATCAAGGAACGCTTCCTCGTGGTGAACGGCGACATCCTCACCGACCTGGACATCACCGCCATGGCCGCCTTCCACGAGGAACGCGACGCGGAGGCGACGATCTCGCTGGCCCAGGTCTCGGACCCGTCGGCGTTCGGCCTGGTCCCGGTCGACGGGCGGGGCAAGGTGGCGGCGTTCGTCGAGAAGCCGGCGCGGGGCGGGGCCGGCCCCAGCCTGATCAACGCCGGCACCTACGTCCTGGAACCCTCGGTGCTCGACCGCATCCCCGAGGGCCGGCGTACGTCCATCGAGCGGGAGGTCTTCCCCGGGCTGGCCCACGACGGCTCCCTGTACGGCTTCGAGTCGCCCGACTACTGGACCGACACCGGGACGCCCGAGCGCTACCTGCAGGCCCAGCTCGACCTGGTGGCCGGCCGCCGCCCCGGCCCGCCCGCGCCCGGCGCCCGCTCCGGGGCCGGCGGCGTTTGGACCCTCGGGGAGGCAGTGGTCGACGGCGACGTGCACGGCCCCACGGTCCTCGGCCGGGGCGCGTCGGTGGCGGTGGGCGCGTCGGTCGCCGGCTCGGTGATCGGTGCCGGGGCGGCCGTCCTTGCGGGCGCCTCCGTGCGGGACTCGGTGCTGCTCCCCGGCGTCGTCGTCGGCGAGGGGGCCGTGGTCAGCCGTTCGATCATCGGACGAGGGGCGACGGTCGGCCGGGGCGCCGAGGTCACCAACCTGTCGGTCCTGGGCGCCGGGTACGAGGTCGAGCCCGGCGCCTACCTCGACGTGGCCCGGGTGCCGGGCCAGGACGACGGGTGAAGGCCTTCGTCACGGGGGGCGCCGGCTTCATCGGATCCACCCTGGTCGACCGCCTGCTGGCCGAGGGCCACGCCGTCGACGTCGTCGACGACCTCTCGACCGGCTCGCTGTCCAACTTGGCCGAGGCCCGGGCCACGCCGGGGTACGAGCTCAGCTTCCACCGGCTCGACATTCGCGACGCGGCGGTGATCGAGCTGGTGGCCCACCGCCGCCCGGAGGTGGTGTTCCATCTCGCGGCCCAGGCGGACGTGCGGGTCTCGGTCGAGCGGCCGGCCTTCGACGCCGAGGTCAACCTCATCGGCACCCTCAACGTCCTCGAAGGGGCGCGGGCGGCGGGCACCCGCAAGGTCGTGTTCGCGGCCAGCGGCGGGACGCTGTACGGGGAGCCCGAGAAGCTTCCCGTGCCCGAGTCGCACCCGCAGCGACCCCTGTCGCCCTACGGCGTGTCCAAGAAGGCGGCCTGCGACTACCTGGCCGCCTACCGGGCGCTCCACGGCATCGAGTTCACCGCCCTGGCCCTGGCCAACGTGTACGGCCCCCGCCAGGACCCCCACGGCGAGGCGGGCGTGGTGGCCATCTTCGCCGGGCGCCTGCTGTCCGGCCAGCCCTGCACCATCTTCGGCGACGGCAACCAGACACGGGACTTCGTCTACGTGGACGACGTGGTCGACGCCTTCGCCCGCGCCGCGGCCAAGGGCAGCGGGTTGCTCATGAACATCGGCACGGGCACCGAGACATCGGTCAACACCCTGTACGAGACCATGGCCGCCGCCGCCCCGGCACCGGCACTGCCGGTCTTCGCCCCCGCCCGGGCGGGCGAGCTGGCCCGCTCGTCCCTCGACCCGACCCGGGCCGGGATCCACCTGGGCTGGAAGTCGTGGACGACCTTGGCCGAGGGCACCGCCGAAGTTCTCCGCTGGTTCGAGGCCCGCGCACCCCGGAGCTAAGTGAGCAGAAATGTACCGTCACGGTACATTTCTGCTCACTTGTTCCCGTCGGCCGGTCAGCGAAAGAGGTCGCCCGCCGGCGGGCGGACGATCTCGGCCCGGACGGAGGACGGCCGGAACCACGACCGGTCGATGCCCCGGATGACCGCGGCAGGGATCCGGGCCGACTTGCCCATGACCAGCTCGGCGGCGGCGGCCAGCTCGTCGGCGACGGCCACCTCGGTGACCTGCAGGGTCCGGCCGAGCGAGTCGGTCGTGCCCCGAAGGTCGACGACGGCGGCGATGCCGGCGCAGCCGATGGCGACGTCGGTGACCCCGTTGCGCCACGTCCGGCCGAAGGTGTCGGACACGATCACCCCCACGTCGACTCCCGGCCGATGGGCCAACCCGTCACGGATGCGGCGGGCCGAGCGGTCGGCGTCGACGGGCAGCAGGGTGATGTAACCGTCGGGGACGTTGGACTGGTCGACGCCCGCGTTGGCGCACACGAAGCCCGACGCGGTCTCGCTGATGACCAGGTCGCCCCGCCGCCGCAGGACCCGCACCGACTCGCGCTCGACGATGGCCGCCCGCGCCGCCGGGTCCCGGGGGTCGACGGCCTCCATCCGGCCCTCGGCCTTGGACACCACCTTCTGGGTAACGACCACCACGTCGCCCTCGCGCAGGTCGGCCCCGGACGCGGCCAGCAGGTCGGCGATCCGATCCCCCGGGTGGATCTCGGGGAGGCCCTCGATCGGGATGATCTCGATCGGGTTCACGACTTCACGACAGGACGACCCGGGCCAGGGCCGCCGCCTCCGCCCCCCCCCGCATGATCGTGGGGGCGACCACACAGCGCATCCCCTCGGCCTCGACGGCGGCGGCCAAGGGCCCGTCGGCGTCGTCGACCACCAGGGTCGCCGCCAGCGGGGCGTAGAGGCGGGCCACGCCGACGACCGACACCTCGTGGCCCAGCTCGCCCAGCAGGCGGTCGGCCGGGCCCTTGAGGGCCGCCCCGGCCACGATGGGGGAGACGGCCACCACCCGGTCCCGGGCCGCCTCGACGGCGGAGCGAACCCCGGGGACGGCCAGCACGGGACCGATCGACACGATGGGGTTCGACGGGCAGATGACCACCCGCTCGGCCACGCCCAGGGCGTCGAGCACGCCGGGCCCGGGCCGTGCCGACTCCGCACCGTCGAAGCGGACGGCCCGAACGGGCACACTGTGGCGGCGGCCGACGAAGTACTCCTGGAAGCCGATCTCGCCCTCCCCGACGACGTCCATCCGCGTCTCGACCCGGTCGTCGGTGACGGGCAGGACGGTGACGCCGACGTCCCAGGCGCGGGCGATTTCGGCGGTCACGGCGGAGAGGGTCGCCCCGTCCCGCAGCCGCTGGGTGCGGAAGAGGTGCGTGGCGAGGTCGCGGTCGCCCAGGTTGAACCAGGCCAGCGGCGACCGGTAGCGGGCCAGGGCCTCCATGGCCGCCCACGTCTCGCCCTCCAGGCCCCAGCCCCGCTCGGCGCTGACCGCCCCGGCCAGCGTGTAGGTCACCGTGTCGAGGTCCGGGCTGACGTGGAGGCCATGGAGGACCACGTCGTCGCCCGTGTTGACGACGGCCGCCACCGAGCCGGGGTCGACGACCTGGACGAGGCCTTGCAGGAACCGAGCGGCACCGACGCCGCCGCACAAGGCGGTGATGACCATGAGGGCATCATGCCCGAGCGCTCGCGCCCCGGCGGCGGCGTAACCTGACACCAGGCGACCACCCGTTGACGACGAGGAGGACCTGGACATGACGGACACCCTGCAGATGGCGCCAGAGGCGGCCAGCGAGGGGGACGCGGACGACGCCGGCTGCGGGTGCTGCGTCCGGCCGCCATCGGCTGCGGCGGCGAAGATCGCCCAGCTCGAGGTCCAGCGGGCGGCGCTCGAGCGGCGGCTGCGGGAGTTGGCGGACGCTCAGGCCTGAGCGACGGCCCATTCGATCGCCGGCGGTCGTACGGCCGCGCAGCGGGGCCCGCCGTCGCCGCCGGTGAGCGCCCCGGCACTTCGGCCGCCTTGATCCCTGGAGGTCCCGATGCCCGGCAACGTCTCCCCCGTCGACGACGAGCGCCAGGGGCTGCTCGCGTTCTTGGCCCAGCAGCGCTACGTCCTGCGCCTCGCCGGTCACGGCCTCACCGACGACCAGGCCCGCGCCGTCCCGGCGGCCAGCGCCCTCAGCGTCGGCGGCCTCATCAAGCACACTGCGACCACGGAGCGGGGCTGGATCGACATCATGCGGCAACGCCCGGCTGAGGGCGGGGGTGCCGAGGAGTACATGGCCAACTTCCGGCTCGGCCCCGACGAGACCCTGACCGGCGTGCTCGCGCTCTACGACGAGGTGGCCCGGGAGACCGAGGAGGCGGTGGCCGGCATCGAGGATCTCGGCCGGCCCGTCCCCGTGCCCAAGGGCGTGCCCTGGTTCCCCCAGGACGTCGACGCCTGGTCGGTCCGGTGGGTGCTCCTGCACCTCATCGAGGAGACGGCCCGGCATGCCGGCCACGCCGACATCATCCGGGAGGCGGTCGATGGCGCCAGCGCCATGTCGCTGATGGCCGCGGCCGAGGGTTGGCCCGCCACCCCGTGGCTGCAGCCGTGGGAGCCGACACGGGCGTGAGCGGCGCGCCTACGGTTCCTGCTGATGGGCCTCCTCTCCTGGATCGTCATCGGCCTGCTGGCAGCGTGGATCGGCGGGATCGTCTCCCACCGTCCCCGTGAGGGCTTCCTGACCAAGATCGCCGTCGGGGTGGCGGGGGCGCTCATCGGCGGCGGGCTGGCCCGGGCTGCGGGCTACAGCGGCATCACCCGGTTCGGCCTGCGATCGGTCCTGCTGGCCGCCCTCGGGGCCACCCTCCTGCTGCTCGTGCTCGGGGCCCTCGAAGGTCGGGGTCGGAGCTGAGGGTCGACCGGCGACGGCTGGCGCTGGCCCTGTTCGCCACTTGTTACGCCCTGGTCGCCCTGGCCTGGGTGTTCGGCAACCCGCCCGGGGCCGCGCCTGACGAGGGCGACCACTACCTGCGGGCTATGGCCGTGGCGTCGGGTGACCTGCACGGCCGGCCGAACCCCGCGCTGGTGGGCCAGCCAAAATCGCTGCCGAAGGACGCCGGGGCGCCGGCGCTGGCCGACCTGTGGCTCAAGAAGGGGGCACGGATCGTCACCGTCCCCGCCGGGCTGGCTCCCATCGAATGGGGGTGCGACGCCTTCAACTCGAAGGAGGATGCCTCCTGCCTCCTCGGCCAGACGCCGCCCAAGACGGCGGTCGACGCCACGACGACGGTCGGGACGGTCGAGCCCGCGCTCTACCTGCTGCCCGGGCTGGCGGCCCTGCGCGGCCACCGGCCGGAGAGCGCCCTGCGCCTGGGACGGCTGGTGAACGCGGCGGTGATGCTGGCCCTTCTGGCGACGACCGCCGCCCTCCTGTGGCCGCCGGGTGGATCGCCAGTCCGGCTGCTGGGGCTGCTGGTCGCGGTGACGCCCATGGTCGTCTTCACCGGGTCGGTCCTGTCACCGAGCGGTCCCGAGATCGGCGCCGGGATCTGCTTTTTCTCCGCCGTCCTGCGCATCGGTGGCGGCGACCGGCGGGGCATGGCCTGGACGGCGGCGGCGGCGTCGGGCGTGGTCCTGGCGCTGAGCCGGTCGCTCGGCCCGGTGTGGATCCTCCTCATGGTCGGCATCGTGGTCGCCTACCGGGGCTGGCGCGCGTGCTGGCGCGCCGTGCGCGAGCGGCCGGCGTACGCGGCGATCGCCGCCGCCGTCATCTTCCTCGGCACGGTGTCGACCATCCTCTGGGAGCGGTCCTTCCAGCCCGGGATCGCCGTCGACGGGAGTTACTTCTGGCACGAGGTGCCGGTTACCCTGCGCAGCCTGCCCGAGACCCTGCGGGACCTGGTGGGGCTGTTCGGCTGGCTCGACACCCTCATGCCGTCCCTCGCGTACTGGGTGTGGGCGGCGATGCTGGTGGCGCTCGTGGCCCTGGCCGCCACGCTCGGTGGCGGGCGGGGCCGGATCCTGCTCGCCGTGGTACCGGTGGTCGTGCTCCTTCTGATCGTGCTGATCTCGGCCGGGCTCCTGCGCCAGAACGGGTTCGAGATCCAGGGTCGGCACGTCCTGGCCTTCGCCGCCGTCCTGCCGCTGCTGGCCGGCGAGATCGTCGCCGACGGGGCCCGAGCCAAGCGAGGGAAACGGTTGTCGAGGATGCTGCCTGTGCTGGCCGTCCCCGCGCTCGCCGTGCACGCCACAGGCTGGTACGCCAACGCCCGCCGCTACGCGGTCGGCACGAGCGGCCCGGTTTGGTTCCTCGGCCACTCCCGCTGGTCCCCGCCGGGGACGTGGTTCCTGTGGGGCGCGGTGGTGGGCCTCGGGGTGCTCGCCGGCCTGGCCGCATCGTGGCTCGCGTCCCCACGCCCGTCCGAGGACGCCGTGTACGCTTCCTCGGCGTGAAGGCGGGACGGGAGGCGTAGGCACGTGTCACGGGCGCTCGTCGTCATGCCCACGTACCAGGAGGCGGAGAACGTCGCCGACGTGCTCCGGCGACTGCGGGCCGCGGCGCCCGAGGCGGACGTGCTCGTTGTCGACGACTCGAGCCCGGACGGCACCGCCGAGGTGGCCAAGGACGTCGGCCACGAGCTGGGCGGGGTCGACGTGCTGATCCGGCCGGGCAAGCAGGGCCTGGGCAGCGCCTACCGCGCCGGTGGCATCGAGGGGCTGGCGCGCGGTTACGACATCATCGCCTACATGGACAGCGACCTGTCCCATGACCCCAAGCGGCTCCCGGATCTGCTGGCCGCGGTCGACGACGGCGCCGACCTGGCCGTCGGCTCGCGGTACGTGCCCGGCGGCTCAACGCCCGACTGGCCCCTGCACCGCCGGCTCCTCTCCCGATGGGGGAACCGGTACGCCTCGTTCATCCTGGGCCTGCCGCTGCACGACGCCACCACCGGCTTTCGCGCCTACCGGGCCGAGGCGTTGCGGGGGATCGCCTATGACGCCTCACGCGCCGACGGCTACGGCTCGAACATCGAGATGGTGTACCGCCTGTTCTGCCGGGGGGCCTCGATCGTCGAGATCCCCATCGAGTTCGTCGACCGTGAGCGGGGGAGCTCGAAGATCTCCAGCCGCATCATCGTCGAGGCCCTCGCCCTGGTCACGCTCTGGGGGATCCGGGATTTCGTGCTGGGTCGCCGCCGCCGGTACCGGGCCCGCATCGCGTCCTAGCCCGGCAGGAAGCGGGCGACGGCCAGGACCAGGCGGACGTAGTCGTCCGAGTGGTTGTAGTTCCACAGCGCCGAGGCCAGCCGGTCGCTGTCGGCGCCGCCGTTGGCGCACAGCAGCCGGGTTGCGCCGGCCAGGGCGTCGGAGGGGTCGGTGGGATCGGCCACCCCGTCACCGTCACCGTCGACCCCGTAGGCGGCCCACGTCGACGGGAGGAACTGCATGGGCCCGACGGCGCCGGCCGTCGAGGTGGTCGACAGCGCGCCCAGCCCGGTCTCGACCTGCCCCACGGCGACGAGGACGGCCGGTGGCAGGCCGGGGCAGGCACCGGCCGCCTCCCGGGCCACGGCGAGCCAGCTGGCCGTGTCCCCGGGCTGGGCCGGACCGGCAGCAGCGGCCGGAGCCGGCGCAGGCTGGACGGCCGGCTTGGGGGCGTCCGCGCTGCTGGCGCTGGCGACGACGGCCGGGGCGAGGACCGTCACCAGGCAGGCGGCGAACACCCGGACCGGCTGGCGGGTGATCTCGGCGCCCATGCGAGCCCAGAACGGGTTCCCGGGCGACGCCGCGCCATCCGCTCGGTCAACCTGGGATCCTTGCGGACGGTGACACTGCGATCCTTCCGGCTCGGTCGGGACGCCAGTGAAGAGGTTCTCGACCGCCGACCACGAGATCAGGTTGCCCAACCGGAGGGCTCTCAGCAGCCGTCTCCTTTCTGAGGCACGCCGGCACCCGCAACGGGGGCGCAGGGTGGGCTCGGTGGTGTGCACCGGCCCGTCGTGCTCGGGTACGACGACGGGGTAACCCTAGGCCATAGCGGGCGCGGCGGGTCAAACCGGCCGCTCGGGGGAAGGCAGGGGTCATGGACGAGCTCGTAGTCACCGACCCGGCCACCGGCGACGTCGTCGGGCGGTTGCCCTGCTCCGAACCCGACGGGCTGGTGCGGGTGGCCCGCCGAGCGCAGGCGGCGTGGGCGCGTACGGGCGCGGGGGAGCGTGCCGGCGCCCTCAAGGCCGGCGCCGCCCGCCTCCGTGCCGCGGCGGCCGAAATCGCCCTGCTGCAGACCCGCGAGGGCGGCAAGGTGCTGGCCGACTCTCGCGGCGGGGTGGAGGCCGGTATCGCCGCCATCGAGCAGTACGCCGAGCTGGGGCCGTTGCACCGAGGCCGGGCGTTGCAGGGGGACTGGGATGCGACCGACCTGATGATCCGGGTCCCTCGGGGTGTGGCGGCCCTGTGCCTGCCATGGAACGACCCGGTGGCCATCGCCTGCGCCCAGATCGCCGCCAACCTCGTGGTCGGCAACACGGTGATCTGCAAGCCGAGCGAGCGGACGCCCTTGGCCACCGCCGAGGTGCTACGGCTGCTGAACGCCGAGCTACCCGAGGGTGTCCTGCAGCTCGCCGTGGGCGACGGCGCCCTGGGTGCCTCCCTCGCCGCGCACGCCGGCGTCGACATCGTGGTCCACGTGGGCTCGGTGGCCACCGGCCGGTCCGTCGCCGCCGCCTGCGCTGCTCGCGGCGCCAAGGCGGTCCTCGAGCTCGGCGGCAAGGACCCGATGATCATCGACGCCGGCGTCGACCCGGCCTGGGCCGCCGAGCAGGCGGCCGTCGGCTGCTTCGCCAACGCCGGCCAGATCTGCACCTCGGTGGAGCGGATCTACGTCCACGCCTCGCTGGCGGACGCCTTCGTGGACGAGCTGGTGAACCGGGCCAAGTCGCTCCGGCTCGGGCCGGGGACCGATCCGGCGACGGAGATGGGGCCCCTGGTCGACGATCGTCAGCGGGCGGTGGTCGACGGCCATGTGCGGGCCGCGGTCGAGGCGGGCGCCGAGCTGCGCTGCGGCGGGGCGCCGGTCGAGGGGCCAGGGTCGTTCTACCCGCCGACCGTGCTCACCGGGGTGCGGCAGGGGATGGCGGTGGTCGAGGACGAGACGTTCGGGCCGGTGGCCGCCGTCCAGGTGGTGGCGTCCTTCGAGGAGGCCCTGGCCCTGGCCGGTAGCACCAGGTACGGGCTGGCGGCCGTGGTGCTCACGCCCGACATGGGCCACGCCCAGCGGGCGGTGCGCGAGCTGGCGGTGGGCACGGTGAAGGTCAACGCCGCGTTCGGCGGGGCCCCCGGCGGGGCGGCGTCGCCCCACGGCGCGTCCGGGGAGGGGTTCGGCTACGGGCCCGAGCTGCTGGACGAGCTCACGCGGGTCCGGGTGGTGCACATCGAGCCGCCGCCGGCCCCGTAACAGGGGCGGGCGGCGGCTCGATGGGGCACTAGCTCGTCTGGAACCAGCCCTGGATGTCGGCGATCACGTTCGTCGAGCCCAGGTTGTTGTAGATCGACACCTTGCCCCCGTTCAGCCGGACGATCACCAGGTTCGGGATGGTCTGGCCGGCGACGAAGTTGAGGTTCGACGCCACCGGGCGGGTGGTGCCCGTGGGGAAGAGGGTGAGGTAGCTCTCGGGCCCGGGCGAGTCGGCGGCGGTGACGTTCAGGACGACCGAGGTCGCCCCCGCGGGGACCCCGCCGACTCCCGCCACTGTCACGTCGATCACGCCCTGGGTGCCGAGCTGGCCGATGGCGCCGCCCGGCGTGCCCACACCGGCCCGGGTGTCGAGGACGCGGACCGGGCTGATCGGCATGTAGGTGCCCCCCGGCAGGGCGGTGCCCGACGCCACCGGAGCGGCGAAGTAGCCCTGCACGTCGGCGATCACGTCGGTGCTGCCCAGGTTGTTGAAGAAGGCCACCTTGCCGCCGTCGCCCACCCGGGCGATGACCAGGTTGGTGGCGGGCGGGCCGCTGGTGAAGTTCAGGTTGGAGGCCAGCGGCCGGCTGCTCCCCGAGGGCCAGACGGTCAGGAAGCTCTCGGGCCCGCTGTCACGGGTGACGGTGACGTTCAGGGCCACGGCGGCCACGCCGGTGGTGGGGACGCCGCCCGCGCCCAGCACGTTCAGCTCGACGGCGCCGCCTGGGCCGACTTGGGCCGCGGGTGCGCCCGTGCCGTCCCTGGTGTCGAGGACGCGGGCCGGGTTGAGCGGGATGTACGTGGAGGCGCTGTTGTCGGGGACGAACCACCCCTGGAGGTCGGCCACGAGGTTGACGGAGCCGAGGTTGTTGTAGAAGGACACCTTGCCGTCGGTCCCGACCCGGGAGATGACCATGTTCGGCATCGACGTGCCGGCGTAGAAGTTGAGGTTGGACGCCAGGGGCTGGGCGGAGCCGGTCGGCCACACGGTGACGTAGCTGCCGCCCGGGGGCGCCGTGCTGCCGGTTTCGGTCACGTTGAGCGCCACGGCCGTGGCGTTGGCCGGAACGGCACCGACGCCGGCGACCTTGAGGTCGATGACCCCGGCCTGGCCCACCGGGTTGATCACGCCGCCGGTACCGGTGCCGTCGCGGGTGTCGAGGACACGGACCGGCGTGACCGGGGTGTACGTCGAGCCGGGGATCACCGGCACGGTGACGGTGAAGGGGCTGCCGACGCCGCCCTTGCCGGTGGACGTGCAGCTCACCACGGTCGTGTACGAGCCGGGGACGTCCTGGGTGGTGTCGTAGACGCCGCTGAAGTTGCCGCTGGCGTCGGATACGAACGGGACGGGGTGGGCGGTGGTGCCGTCGCGGGTGATGAGGAAGACGCCGTCCTGGGGCGGCGCGGGCGTCGCCGTGCTGTGCGTGCAGCCGGTGCCGGAGAAGTTGATCTTGGTCCCCGGCGGGCCGGAGCCCGGGGAGAAGGTGAACGTCACATCTGGCACCGCCTGTGCGACCGCCGCACCGACCGTTCCGACCAGCTGCAGCAGCAACGCCGCCGCTACCAGTCCGATCCGGACGTTCCGCTTCCTCATCCCGTCTCCCTCTGATCGAGCCTGGGTCCCGGGGCGATCACGTGACCACACGGGGGGACCGAGGCGTTGCCGCTCGCCTTGGGCGCCGTCACCATAGCCGCCCTACCTGAGGAGACGTGTCGCCCGCCCGTTTGGTTGACGGGCGCCGGCGGCGCAACGCGAGCAAGAATCCCGGCCACATGACCCGCGAGACCACCAGGCGGGCCCTCGTACCAGCCGCGGTGTTCCTGGCCTGTGCGTTCCTGCTCATGCCCCATGCCCTGCTGGGCCAGCGCACGTACGCCGGTGTCGACCTGGTCGAGCCGAAGGCGCCCTACCGCGACGCCATCGGCCGGGTGCCGCACGTCGAGTCGCCGGTCCAGTCGGACCAGGCGGAGTCCCTCGCCGGCCCGACCGCCTTCTTCCGCGCCCTCCGCCACGGGGTCTTCCAGCGTTGGGATCCGGCGGTCGCCGTCGGCCAGCCCACCGGCACGCTCCCGCTCGGCGGGGCGATGTCGCCCTTCAGCGTCGGCTACCTCTTCCTGCCCGCCTGGTACGCCGTCGGGCTGAAGACCTTCCTCGCCCTGGTGTTCTCCGAGGCCTTCACGTTCCTCCTGCTGCGCCGGCTGGGCGCCGCCGCCGGCCCGGCCATCCTCGCCGGCGTGGCCTACACGTTCAGCGGTACCAACCTGGTCTTCATCCACCGGGTGGACGTCGTGTTCGTCGTGCCGGCGATGTTCTGGGCCGCCCACCGCCTGCACGCCCGCCCGAACCTGCGGCGGGCCGCGGTCTTGGCCGGGCTGGTGGCCTGGGGATGGTTCGAGGGGTTCCCGTCGGGGTGGGTCTACGCCGTCTACGCCACCGCGGCCTGGGCGGCCTGGCTGGCCGTGCGGGGGGCGCCGGGGCTGCGTGCCGTGCTCCGGCGGGCGGTCGCTCCCGCCCTGGCCGTCGCCTGGGGCGTCGCCCTCGCCGCCGTGACGCTCGTCCCCTTCGTCAGCGAGGTGCTCAACCGCGGGACGCTCGACGTCCGCGCCACCACCGTCACCGGGCACATCCCCGGCATCCAGCTGTTCGGACTGTTCGACCTCAGCGCCATCGGCCCGCCGCTCGGGGGGCCGTGGTGGAGCGGGCTCAACCCGGTGGAGAGCGTGTCCCACGTGGGGATGATCGTCGCCGTCGGCCTCGCCATCGGGCTGGTGGCGGCGGTCGCCGGTCGGATCCGGCTCGCCCCGGAGGGGGCCGGCGCCTGGCCCTTCTTCTGTGGCATGGCCGCGGTGGCGGTCGTCGTCTGCTTCCTCGGTACGCCGCTCTTCACCGTGATGTCCCACCTCCCGGGCGTGGCCCGCAACCCCATCGGGCGGTCCCGCTACCTGATCAACCTGGCCGGCGCCGTGCTCGGGGGGCTGGTGCTCGACGCCTGGTGGAGCCGCCGCGGGTCGACGGGTTTTCGCGCCTCCCGCGCCGCCGCCGGCGCCCTCCTGGCCGTCCTCGCCGCCGGTGTGGCCGTGAACCTCCCCGATTTCGCCCGGGCCGCCTCCGCGGCCAACCGGCTGCGCTACGTGGTCGTCCACTTCTCGCTGGGATTGGTCGTGGCCGGCCTCGCCGTTGCCATCGCCGCCGTCGTGGCCCGGCGGCCGGGCCATCGCCGCCAGCTCGGCGCCGCGGTCCTCGTCGCCGGGCTGCTCTTCGCCGAGCTGGGCTGGCCGCTGCGCCACTTCACGCCCGAGGCGCCGGTGCGGGACTTCTACGGCGAGCAGGCCGGACACCGGGCCCTGCGGGCCCTGCTCGACGGTCGCTACCGGTTCGCCGGCCCCGGCTTCAGCTTCTACCCCAACTCCGGCCAGGTGCTCGGGCTTCCCGACCTGCGGGGCGTGGCCCTGCGCTCGAAGGGCCTGCGGGCCCTCATCCAAGCGGTGAACCCGGGGGCGTTCGCCCGGGATCCCCTCAAGATCGACCTGCGGCGCGAGGAGTGGAACCTCACCTCGCCGCTCCTGGACGATCTGGCCGTTGGCTACTTCGCCGAGGGGACCGACGAACTGCCCTACGGCCGGGTGCCGGAGGACGCCGATCTGACCTGGGACCGCTGGGCGCCGGCGGAGGGGATGGCCGACGAGGCGCTGGCCGGGGTGGCGCCCGGCCCGCTCAACGGCATCTATCTCCCGGTCCGGGTCGGGGGGAACTGCCGTCGATCGTCGGTACAGGTGTCGCTGATCAGCCGGGGACGGGTCCTCGCCGCCAGCTCCCGAGCCCCGTTCGACACGGGCGGCTGGACCGGGTTCGCCATCCTCGGCCGGGCCCTGGCCGCCGGCGACCCGTACCGCCTGGCGGTGTCGGCCACCAGGCCGTCGTGCCACGTCGCCCTGGGGATGACCGGGACCAGGGTGGCCCGCCAGCTGTTGGTCGAGGATCCCGGCCAAGCCGTGCGCCTGGCCTCGACCGAGCAGTCCTGGATCTACCAGCGACCATCGGCCTGGCCCCTGGTCAGCGCCCACCGCCGCTGGCGGGCGTTCCCCGACCAGGCCGCGCTCCTGGCGTGGGCCGCGTCCAGGCCGGCCGAGGACGCGGACGTGGCCGCCTACGTCGGCCCGGCCCGTCCGGGCGGGGACTCGGGCCAGGGACGCGACCCCGTCGTCGTGTCGTCCAAGCTGGCCGACAACTCGGCGCGCGCCGTGGTCGACGGCGATGTCCCGTCCCTCCTCGTGGTGTCCCAGGATCTGGCCCAGGGGTGGTCGGCCCGGGTCGACGGCCGGCCGGCGGCGCTCGTCCCGGTCGACGGGACCCTCCAGGGCGTCTTCCTGCCCCCCGGCCGGCACACGGTCGTGCTCCGTTACATGCCCCGTAGCTTCGTGGTCGGCGCCGCGGTCAGCGGCATCGCCCTCCTCGGGGTGCTCGTGGCCTGGATCGGCCCCCGGCGCCGGCGCAGGAGGGCCTGACCTCTCGTTTGCCGAGGCACGGTTAAGGTTGGCGGCAACAAATGGACGGTTCCCGGTACGACACCGACATCGACCTCTCGAACCGCAACAACAGTCACACGCTCATGGTCGAGCTCGTGGGTGGCGACAAGCGGGTCCTCGACGTGGGCTGCGCCACCGGCTACCTGGCCCGGGTCCTCGGGGAGCGCGGGTGCACGG
Source organism: Acidimicrobiales bacterium (assembly GCA_035494015.1). Lineage (GTDB taxonomy): Bacteria > Actinomycetota > Acidimicrobiia > Acidimicrobiales > AC-14 > CADCTB01. Next base: position 6,078 of record DATJHJ010000030.1, on the reverse strand, counting down.
TCTCGGGCCTGGAGGCGGACCCGGTCGCCGCCGAGGAGGCCCGCCCGTACCTCCAGCGGCTCGTCGTGGGCGACGTCGAGGCGCTCGACCTGCTGGAGACCTTCGGTGACGACCGGTTCGACGTTGTGGTCTTCGGCGACGTGCTGGAGCACCTGCGCGACCCGCTCGCCGCGCTGCGCAACGCCAAGCAGGTGCTGGCCGAGCGGGGCAGCGTGGTGGCGTCGATCCCCAACATCGCCCACGGCAGCGTCCGCCTGGCCCTGGTGGCCGGCCGCTTCGACTACCAGCCCCTCGGCCTGCTCGACAGCACCCATGTCCGCTTCTTCACCAAGGCGTCCATCGAGCGGCTGTTCCACGACGCGGGCATGGCCATCGTCGACGTGCGGCGGACCACGGCGGGCTTCTACGAGACGCCGGTCCCGATCTACGAGGCCGATGCCCGGCCGGAGGTGGTCGACGCCGTCCTCGCCGACCCGGAGTCGTCGACCTACCAGTACGTCGTGCGAGCCGTCGCCGACGACGCCGACGCCGCGGTGGCCCGCCTGCAGGCCTTGGACGAGACCCACCGGGCCACCATCGCCCGGCTGGAGGGCGAGCTGTCGGCGGCCCGGCGGACCGTGCAGGAGCTGCAGGCCCGGGCCGAGGACGCCGAGAAACGGGCCGCCGACCTGGAGACACGGCTGGCCGGCACGGGCGACGACCTGGACCAGGCCCGGGCCGAGGTGGATCGGGTGAGCGCCGAGCTCGAGGCCGTGCTGGCCACCCGGACCATGCGTTGGTCGCACCTGGCCCGATCGGTGTACGGGCGCGGGCGCGGCCTCCTCGGCCGTGGCTGAACCTGCGGTCGTCGTCGACGGGGTCAGCAAGCGCTTCCGGCTGTACCACGAGCGGAACCGGTCCCTGAAGGCGGCGGTGATGCGGGGCGGGCGGGCTCGCTTCGACGAGTTCTGGGCCCTGCGGGACGTCTCCCTGGAGATCGAGGGGGGGACCACGTACGGCCTGGTCGGGGAGAACGGCTCGGGCAAGTCGACCCTGCTGAAGTGCATCGCCAAGATCCTCCGCCCCGACACGGGCCGCATACGGACGACGGGGAAGATGGCCGCCCTGCTGGAGCTGGGCTCCGGGTTCCACCCCGAGCTGTCGGGCCGAGAGAACGTGTTCCTGAACGGCTCGATCCTCGGCCTGTCCAAGCGCGAGCTGACCGCCCGGTTCGACGAGATCGTCGGCTTCGCCGGGCTGGAGCGCTTCATCGACCAGCCGGTCAAGAACTACTCGTCGGGTATGTACGTCCGGCTCGGGTTCTCGGTCGCCATCAACATCGACCCCGACGTCCTGTTGGTCGACGAGGTGCTGGCCGTCGGCGACGCCGTGTTCCAGCGCCGGTGCAACGAGAAGTTCGCCGACTTCCGCCGGGCCGGCAAGACCGTGGTCATCGTCAGCCACGCCGCCGAGGCCATGCGGACCATGTGCGACAAGGTGGCGTGGCTGGAAGGCGGCAAGGTCATCGCCGAGGGCCGGCCGGAGGACGTGGTCGACGAGTACGTGGACCAGGGCCACGAAGACCGAGTCGAGACCACCACCGAGGCCGAGAGCCGGTGGGGTTCGGGCGAGGCCCGCCTGACCTCGGTCGAGCTGCTCGACGCGCGGGGCGGCGTCGTCACTCACCCCTCCACCGGCGACGCGGTCACGTTCCGGCTCCACTACCGGGCCGAGTCACCCGTGGCCAAGCCGGTGTTCGGGCTGGCCCTGGAGACCCTCGACGGCACGTGGCTGTGGGCCCACCACACCCGCGACGCCGGCTTCGTGCCTGACGAGATCACCGGCGAGGGCACCGTCGACCTTCACGTCCCCGGCCTGATGCTGCAACCCGGCACGTACGACCTGTCCGCCTCGGTGGTCGACTACACGACCACCCACGTCTACGACTACCTGCGCCGCTGCCTCCGCTTCGACGTCGAGCACGGCGTCCCCCGGGAATCCGGGGGCTACGTCGCCCTCGGCGGCCGCTGGTCGTCGCCCACCTTCGAGGCATGAGAGGACCCATGAGCGCGCCGCCCGCCATCCGCCCCGGTCTGGTGTCGGTCGTCCTGGTCAACTACCGGGGCGCCGAGGACACGATCACCTGCCTCCGCTCCTTCGGCGACGTGGACTGGCCGGCCGACCGGCTCGAGCTGGTCGTGGTCGACAACGCCTCGGGCGACGGGAGCGCGGCCCGTATCCGCGACGCCGTGCCCCACGCCGTCTTGGTCGAGTCGGGCACCAACCTGGGCTTCGCCGGCGGCTGCAACCTCGGCGCGGCCCGGGCCCGGGGCGAGTTCCTTGGTTTCATCAACAACGACGCCCGCCCGGCCGTCAACTGGATCACCGCCGCGGTCGAGACCCTCGAGCGCGAGACAGGCGTGGCCGCGGTGGCCAGCAAGGTGCTCGACTGGGACGGCGAGCGCATCGACTACGTCGACGGCTCCCTCACCTGGTACGGCATGGGCTACAAGCGGGAGTGCGAGCAGCCCGACACGGGTGAGTGGGACACGGCCAAGGACGTCCTGTTCGCCACGGGGGCGGCCATGTTCGTCCGGGCCGACGTGTACCGGGCGGTTGACGGCTTCGACGACCGGTACTTCATGTTCTACGAGGACGTCGACCTGGGCTGGCGGCTGAACCTGCTGGGCTGGCGGGTCCGGTACGTGCCCACCTCCGTGGCCTACCACCGCCACCACGCCTCGATGAAGAGCTACGGGCCCTGGCGGGAGCACTACCTGCTGGAGCGCAATGCCCTGTTCAGCCTGTACAAGAACCTGGGTGACGAGCTGCTGGCCAAGGCCCTGCCCGCGGCACTGCTGCTGGCCGTCCGCCGCGGGCTGTCCCGGGGCGACGCCGACAACCTGTTGCTCGACCTGGCCACCCATCCGCCGGCTGTCGGGGTCGGCGAGGACGAGTCGGTGGCGATCTCGCGCGAGGCGCTGGCGCCGGTCTTCGCCATCGACGCCCTCGTCGACCAGCTGCCTTCGTTGGACGAGGACCGCCGCCGGTTGCAGTCCGAGCGCCGCCGCACCGACACCGAGCTGCTGCCGCTGTTCCGCCAGGCCCTGGAGCCGGCCTACGCCCACCCGCGGTACGAAGCCGCCCACCGGGCCCTGGTCGAGGCCTTCGGGATCGACGAGGCGTTCGGCCAGCGGCGCCGCATCGTGGTCGCCACCGGGGAGACGCTGTCGGCCCGCATGGCCGGCCCCGCCATCCGGGCGTGGGCCATGGCCGAGGCCCTGTCGGCCGAGCACGACGTCGAGCTGGTCACCACCGGCACCTGCACCATCACCCATCCCCGCTTCACCTGCCGCTCCGTCGGGCTGGGCGAGATGCGGGCCCTGGAGCGCTGGTGCGACGTGTTCATCTTCCAGGGCCTGATCCTGTCGACGTTCCGGTGGCTGGTCGACAGCAACAAGATCCTGATCGCCGACATCTACAACCCGTTCCACCTGGAGCAGCTGGAGCAGGCCAAGGACCAGGGGGCCGAGGGCCGGGCCCGCACGGTGAGCGACTGCACCACCGCCCTCAACGACCAGCTGACCCGGGGTGACTTCTTCCTGTGTGCGTCGGAAAAGCAGCGCGACTTCTGGCTCGGCCAGCTGTCCGCCGTCGGGCGGCTGAACCCCAAGAACTACGACGCCGACGAGACCATGGACGCCCTCATCACCGTCGTCCCCTTCGGCGTGTCCGACCAGCCACCGGTCCACACCCGCAACGCGCTCAAGGGCGTGGTGCCCGGCATCGGGCCGGACGACAAGGTGATCCTGTGGGGCGGCGGCATCTACAACTGGTTCGACCCGATCACGCTGCTCCACGCCGTCGACCGCCTGCGCACCCGCCGGCCTGACGTCCGCCTGTTCTTCCTCGGCCTCAAGCACCCCAACCCCGACGTGCCCGAGATGCGCATGGCCGTGGCGACGCGGAACCTGTCCGATGCCCTGGGGCTGACCGACAAGCACGTGTTCTTCAACGAGGGGTGGGTGGCCTACGAGGACCGCCAGAACTACCTGCTGGAGGCCGATGTGGGGGTCAGCACCCACCTCGACCATGTGGAAACCGCGTTCTCCTTCCGCACCCGCATCCTCGACTACCTGTGGGCCCGGCTGCCCATCGTCGCCACCGGGGGCGACACGTTCGCCGATTTGATCCAGAGCCGGGGGCTCGGGATCACCGTCCCCGCTGGTGACGTGGAGGCGTTGGAGGAGGCCCTGTTCCGGCTCCTCGACGACGAGGCCGCGGCGGCCGACTGCCGAGCTCGGCTGGCCGAGGTCGTGCCCGACCATGCGTGGAGCAAGGTGCTGGCTCCGCTGGTGGCGTTCTGCCGCCAGCCCCGCCGGGCCGCCGACCACGCCTCTCCGGTGGGCTTCGAGGACATGGCCGAGCTGGCCGGGGCCGTCACCCGGAGGCCGCGGTTGCGGGACGACGTGGCCCTGGCCCGCGAGTACTTCCGGGCCGGGGGCCCGGTCGAGGTCGCCCGGCGGGCCTCGCAGCGGCTGGCCCGCTACGCATCGGTCCTCAGCGGCCGGCCCCGGGAGTGAGCACGGTCGGCGAGCTGGCCGAATCCCGGGAGCTGTTCGTCAACCTCACCCTGCGGGAGCTGCGGGGCAAGTACAAGCGGTCGGTGCTGGGCTGGACATGGTCGCTGCTCAACCCCCTGGCCACCATGCTCATCTTCACCGTGGTGTTCGCTTTCTTCCTGAAGGTCGACCCACCCCGTGGCCACCCGAGCGGGCTGAAGGTCTTCGCCCTGTTCCTGCTCGGCGGGCTGCTGCCGTGGAACTTCCTGTCCAACGGGATGTCCGGGTCGATGGGCGCCCTGATCGGCAACTCCAACCTCATCAAGAAGGTGTTCTTCCCGCGGGAGGTGCTGGTGGCCTCCAACGTCGCCTCCTGGGTGGTCTCGTTCCTGCTCGAGCTGGGCGTCCTCGCGGTGGCCCTGCTGGTGAGCGGGCACATGGTTCTCCCGTGGCTGGTCCCGGCCCTTCTGCTGGTGGTCATCCAGACCGCCTTCGTGCTCGGCGTGGGCCTGGTCCTCAGCGTGCTCAACGTCTACTTCCGCGACGTCCAGCACTTCATCGGCATCTTCCTGCAGATCTGGTTCTACGCCACGCCGATCGTCTACCCGATCAGCGTCGTCCAGAACGCCCTGGCCAAGCACCCCGGCCTGTTCACCCTGTACAAGCTGAACCCCATGGTCCGGTTCGTGAACGCCTACCGCAGCTGCCTGTACGATCTGCGCTTCCCCGCCTGGCAGGACCTCGCCTACTGCGCGCTGTCGGCCGTGGTGATGCTGGCCGTCGGCGTCGTCGTCTTCGCCCGCCTGGAGCCGAAGCTGGCCGAGGAGCTTTAGGGCGATCAGGATCCGCGTTCCTCATCACGTCCACAAGATACAGTCGGACCTCCGGGTGCTGTATACTCGTGCTGTATGTCGGCCACGCGAACGCAGGTCTACCTCACTGACCATCAACGTCGGATGATCGATGAGATCGCCCGGGCGGAGGGCGTGACCATGGCAGAGGTCGTTCGCCGCGCGCTCGACGCGTACCTGCAGGCGGAGCCCGACGCAGCTGCGGCGCTGGCGACGACCTTCGGCGCAGACCCCGACGCCGCCATGCCCAGCCGTGACGAATGGGATCGTGGCTGACATCCTCGTAGACACCAACATGTTCATCGACCACCTGCGGGGCGCGAGAGAGCTCAGAGCGTCCCGACACCGACTTCACTATTCGGTGATCACACGGGCAGAACTTTTCGCGGGGAGCACCGGGAACGACCTCGCGGCGCGCCTGCTCGCTCCCTTCCGTGAAATCCCAGTGGATCGGTCCATCGCCGAACGGGCCGGACGGATTCGGCGGGAATCCGGACTTCGTATGCCGGATGCTCTCATCGCGGCAACCGCTCTTGAGGGCAACCTTGGTCTCGCCACCCGGAACAAGAAGCATTTCGAGCAGGTCCGAGGTCTCCGGATGCGAGATCTCAGCTGAGCCGACCAAGGCGGCTTTCCCCCCGCATAGTGCCCTGAGGCATCGGCTGGCCCCACACAGGCGGTGGCGA